>MNYV01000073.1 GCA_001873285.1 Nitrospirae bacterium CG2_30_53_67 | reverse complement strand
TCGCCCCCGTCTCGGCGCCCGAGGCTCCGCCGGAGCCCGCTGTGTCAGAGATCAGGATCCCGTTGATACAGTCTTTCAGAGTCACGTTCACCAGGTATGCACCAGTGGCCGAGGCGGCATCTCCTGTAATTTTCACAGCCGGATCCGTATTCTGTGTCTGAATCGTGAACCCCGTGAGGACGACCCCGTCCGCGCCGGTGATGGTGATCCCGCCCTTGAGGAAGGTGCTGCCCGGATCCGCCCCGATCAGGGTGATGGTCTTGTTCATGACCAGATCTTCAGTGTAGGTTCCGGAAGGAATATAAAGGAGGGCGCCGGAAGAGGCCGCATCAATTGCGGCCTGTATCGAACCGGTCACCTTGATGTAACCGGAAAGATTCGGCGCCGAAGAGGCGTCTCGGGGATCCGCCTGGTAGGTGATCTCTACGGCATCGTTGTATCCGTCGCCGTCCGTATCCACCAGTGAAGGATCGGTCTCGCCGGCATCCAGCACCCCGTCTTTGTTGAGATCCTCTTTGTCATCCCGGATGCCGTCCTTGTCGGCATCCATATCCTTGGGGTCAATATCCTTGCCGTCCAGGATCCCGTCCCCGTCCGTATCCGTGTTCGTGGGATTGGTCCCTGCATTGAATTCGGCCAGATTGGAGAGCCCGTCCCCATCCTTGTCGGAGGCGCCGTCGTCTGTGACCGGGTCCAGGCCGTAAAAGGTCTCGAAACGGTCGATCATCCCATCGCCGTCAGCGTCCGGGTCGGAGATCGAGAAGAGGACCGATTTTCCTTCCTGGAGTTCGGATGGATCAAGGGTGAGCCCCGATGACCCGTCCTGGTTCTCAATCCCCACAGTGGCGGTTGTCAAATCGATGACCTCACCGCCTCGGAGCTCCTTGTATTGGAACAGGATGTCGCTGTTGTTTTCATAAAGGATCACCTCAAAGGTCCGGGCGCCCCCTTTTCCCTCCACCGGCACGCCGATCCACTCCGCCACAAAATAGCGGCTCCCCTCCACCCCCCCGGTTAGGGTATAGATGCTTCCCCCCTTGGAGGGGTCCAGGTTTGAAGAGAGCGGGGCGATAACCGCATTGGGAGCGGCCGCGTCCGGTATGGATGGAAGGCGCAGGGTTGTCTCAAGGCCGCTGGTGTCGTTCGGGAAACCGATCACGCCATTCGCGCCCACGATGATCTGCGTGTAAGCGTTATTGTAAAAATTGAAGGTAAACCCGAGGTCGACCGCCGCACTCACCGCATCGGCCCCGAGGTCGAGCCGGGCACCCCCGGTGGAGGCGCTGATATAGTCATAGGTATAGAAAACCGGAGAGACAAACGCATAATCAGCGGCTAAAACCTGTGCCGGTCTCAGGCTGAATCCCAGACAAAACAGGATCAAGACCCGCATGACCCCTGAAAAACCCTTCTTCAGTAAAGACATATCAGACCCCTTTGTAAGTTAACCAATGGAAAATAGGATATTTGGCCGCAAAAGTCAATCAATATATGTACTTTCCGCAAGAGGCCCAGGATGATCCCCCTGTTTTTTAAACGGTTTCAAATACCGGAAATTCTGTGTTATACTTCAAATAAGGGTTCAAGGGTTCATTAACTTTATGAACGTTCAGCGGAGATCTGCCCATGGGAGATGAAGAAGGTAGTAAACAGAATCATTTAAAGAAAATCTACGTCCTGGACACCAATGTCCTTCTTTACGACCCGGATTCGCTCTTCTCCTTTAAGGAAAATGACGTGGTCATCCCTGTGGTGGTGATCGAGGAGATGGACCGTTTCAAGAAGGACCTGAACGAGACCGGCAGGAACGCACGGCTGGTTTCCAGGAGATTGGATGAACTCCGAAAACAAAAAGGCCTCTCCCAGGGTGTCCAGTTGAAAAACGGAGGCGCCCTCAGAGTCTTTGTGGAAAAAAAGGTCTTTGATCTCCTCCCTCCTGAACTCCACATCTCCAAGGCGGACAACCGGATTCTCTCCGTGGCCATGGCGCTCAAGCAGACCAACCCCAAGCAGGAGGTGATCCTGGTCACCAAGGATACCAACATGAGGATCAAGGGGAATGCCTTCGGCATCCAGGCCGAGGACTACACCACCAACAAGGTGGAAATCAGCGAACTTTATACGGGCGTCACGACCAAGGATGTCTCGTCAGAGATGATCGACAAATTCTACCGGCAAAAAGGACTCCCCTGGGAAACCGATGGACTCGCGCCCAACCAATTCATCCATCTTGTGGATTTGTCTTCCCGCTCACACTCAGCCCTGGCCCGTTATCATGCAGACAACAAGGTCATTTCCCCCCTCAAGGATTTCAGCGCGGGCGTATGGGGGATACGTCCATTGAACAAAGAACAGCAGTATGCCATGGAACTTCTGATGGATCAGAAGGTGAAGGTGGTCACCCTTGTGGGGATTGCCGGAACAGGTAAGACCCTCCTCGCCCTGGCAGCCGGCCTGGAACAGACTGCCGAGCAGGGGCTGTACAAACGGCTGGTGGCCTGCCGCCCCATCCTCCCCATGGGCAAGGATCTGGGTTACCTCCCGGGGGACATTGAGGAAAAGCTTCTCCCCTGGATGCAGCCGATCTTCGACAACATGGAATTTCTGCTCGGCTCATCCGGAGGGCCCGAGGAGATCAAGAGAAACCTCAAGGAACTTCAGGAAATGGGGACCCTTCAGCTCGAGGCCCTGACCTATATCCGGGGACGAAGCCTTCCCAACCAGTACCTGATTGTGGACGAGGCGCAGAACCTCACGCCCCACGAAATCAAGACCGTCATTACGCGGGCCGGTCAAGGGACCAAGGTGGTTCTGACCGGAGATCCCTACCAGATCGATAATCCTTATGTGGATTCATCAAGCAACGGATTGACCTATGTGGTGGAGAGGTTCAAGGGTGAGCCCCTGTCCGGGCATGTCACCCTGTTCAAGGGAGAAAGGTCGGATCTTGCTGAACTGGCGGCAAAGATCCTTTAAACCGGATTCCATCATGGGGAAAGGCTAAGTGGCCCTATTCGTAAATATGGTGGCATTCGAGTGCCGTAGGGCGGGCTCATCGGCGTTCCGCTCCTTGCGGTGTACCAGAAGGGTACGCCTCAGTCGCGCGCCTTGATGCGCCCGCCCTACGACCCTCTCGGTACGTTACCATATTTACGAACAGGACCACTAAGTACTCTTTTTCACAACCAAGATTATCCTTGACCCCTTTCATATTTTTAATCTATAATAAAATAAAATGGGTAAAGAACCATAACCGCTTATTGATAAAGCGTATGCCGGAAGTATAGATACAGAGAATGTTTTCATTTTTATTGACGTTTGTAGTTACTTTGGTCTTTTTTTTGCTCATCCCTCATCCTGCCTATGCCTGGGGACCTGCTACACATATCTATCTCGGCGTGGAAATCCTCAAGGATGTTTCAGCCCTTTCCCCGCTGGTGGCCTCAATCCTTACTAAATTTCCCTATGATTTCCTGTATGGCTGCATCAGCGCGGACATCACGGTCGGGAAGAAATATATTCCATACCGCAAACATTGCCACAACTGGAGAATCGGCTTCAAGATCCTTTCCGAGGCCGAGAGCACGGCGCAGAAGGCCTTTGCCTTCGGCTACCTCTGCCACTTGGCTGCCGATACCGTGGCCCACAACTTTTTTGTCCCCAGCCGCATGATCAGCGCCTACAGCACAAAATCACTTGGGCATACCTACTGGGAGATCCGCGCCGACAGCCTGATCGGGCGCAAATACTGGCATGAATTCAAAAAGATAGACAAAGAGGTCCAAAAAACCCACGACCGGCTGATCCGGACCATCGTGGAACGGACGATTTTCCCCTTTGAGGTGAACAAGGGAATCTTCAACGGCATCCTGCTGATCAACCGCCTGAAACAGTGGCGCCAGATCGTCCGGGGCCTGACCTCCTTTTCCCGGTGGAGCCTGGGATTGGAAGACATGAACAAATATCACCGCCTCTCCATGCTTCTCATCCTGGATCTCCTGATCTCCTTTGAGCGCGCCGAATGCCTGAAACTGGACCCCACCGGAAAGGCCAATATCCGATCTGCCGGAAAGCTCAAAAAGAGCCTGAAACGCCTTGCCTTGGGGAGCAGGCTCAACGACTCCGCCTGCGAGTCCGTTGTCAAACAACTTCCGGTTCAGGCCCCATTCTTTGAATAGAAACTCGCTGTTTCCGGACTTGCCACCCTGCTGATCATCCTGTAAGATCTCCTTTAATGCAGCAGACACGGTTTGCGTAACTTGTGAGGTTTGTCCGATGGCGTCAGCTTCACCAAGGTCTAAGAAAATCTCAAAGGGAAAGGGGCCGGCAACCCCGAAGCATGCCCCTCTGATCGGCGCCCACATGTCCATTGCCGGCGGGATCTCCCTCTCCCTGGGCCGAGGCCGTGATCTCGGCTGCCGCACCATACAGATTTTCACCCGGAACGCAACACAATGGAAGGCCCCTCCCCTGTCCGAGGAAGAAGTCCTCTCATTCAAAACCATGGAAAAACAGACCGGAATCTCACCGGTGGTGGTGCACGATTCTTACCTCATCAATATCGCCTCCCCGGACCCCAAGAAACTCGAGGCCTCCCGGAACTCCCTGCTCCAAGAGATGGAGCGGACCGAGACGCTAGGCATCCCTTATCTGGTCATGCACCCAGGCGCCCACATGGGGTCCGGTGAGAAAGAGGGCCTGCTGCAGATCAGCCGATCCTTGAACGACCTGCATAAAAAGACGAGCGGCTTTGCCATGAAGATCCTGCTCGAAACCACGGCCGGCCAAGGGACCAACCTGGGATACACCTTCGAGCAGATCGAACGGATCATCTCCTCAGTAACTGAACCCGAACGGCTGGGGGTCTGCGTGGATACCTGCCATATCTTCGCCGCCGGCTACGACATCCGAACGGACGAGGGATATGAAGAGACCATGAGCGCTCTTATCGCGCGCTTCGGCCTTGAGAAGATCCGGTGCATCCACGTCAATGATTCCCAAAAAGAGTTCAAAAGCCGCGTGGACCGCCATGGACATATCGGTGAGGGGGAGATCGGGCTCCCGGCGTTCCGCCGCCTCATGACCGACCCCCGTTTCAAGACCGTCCCCAAGATCCTCGAGACCCCCAAAGGGAAAAATGATGAGATGGACAGGAAAAACCTGGACCGTCTCTTGAACCTGGCCCGATCTTCCGCCACCTAAATTCAAGAAGCGCCTTGACCGTTAAACACAGAGGGAGAAATTCCCCTCTTTGGCAAAGACTCGACGAATGGGTCCGCGCTGTTTGAACATCTTGACATGGGCTCATGTTTGATAATATAGTAAGAACAAAGTGGGTTGGGTTAATAGCATCAGGAGGCTATGTAAATGAAAATCAGAGTTATATTAGAGCCGAGTGAAGACGGGGGATATACCGTAATCGTGCCCGCGCTGCCGGGTTGTATAAGCGAAGGCGATACGAGAGAGAAAGCTCTCACCAACATAAAGGAGGCGATAGAACTGTATCTTGAGCCGGTTGATGATGATCTTGATTTTGCTCAAGACGCCGAATTTCTGGACATAGCGGTATGACGAAAGTCCCGAGCCTCGGCTATGAAGAAGTGATCAAGGCTCTGCGGCGCGGGGGGTGGGTTGTCGTCAGGCAGAAAGGCAGCCACATACGCCTGCAGAAACACACTCAGACGGAGGTACTCAAGCTTACTGTTCCCGCCCACCGTCCAATCAAACGCTCTACACTTTCACATATCCTGAGACAGGCGAGATTAACGGTTGATGAATTTCTGAATCTGTAAAGTGGCGAGCACTTCACTTGACCCCTGGACCCCAAGATACCACAGTGTAGTAGCCGTCGCAGACGGCAAAGATGGAGAAAAGCGGTGCACGCGAAGCGTAATCCTTGACCCCTGATGTTTTCACCCACTCTTTTGGAGATGAACTGAAAATCTAAACCTTCTTTTAAAACTGGCATGAATTGAGCCTTTCCCCTGCAAAGTGCATTTTCCAGGGAATGTGCTATACTATTGAACATCCACAGGCTGTATGTCCGTACTGAAGGGGTGATCTGTATGGCATTAAAACACGGATCCAAAAAGGCCCTTCTGGTGATCGATATGCTGAATGACTTCATCCTTCCGGAGGCGCCGCTCAGGGTCCCCTCGGCAGCGGGGATCATCCCTTTTCTTCAGGAAAAACTAAAGGAAATGAGATCGCAAAGGCTTCCGGTTATTTACATCTGTGATGCACACGACACTGACGACCAGGAATTTGAATACTGGCCGCCTCACGCCATGGAGGGGACCAGAGGCGCCGAGGTCATCGACTCTCTTGCCCCGGAACCTGGAGAGGTTATCATAAAAAAGAAACGATACTCGGGCTTCTACCAGAGCGGACTGGACCGGACGCTCAAATCCCTGGGGGTTGGCCATCTCATGGTCACCGGCGTGGTAAGCAACATCTGCGTTCTGTATACGGTGGCGGACGCCCGATCCCGGGGTTATCAGGTGAGCGTTCTCCGGGACGGCGTGGCCGGACTGGACCCAGGGGACCATGCCTTCGCCTTGAAGCAGATGCAGGAGGTCCTCCATGCCGAGATCGTCTGACCGGGAAAGGGCAGGAACACGAACAAAAAAAGATTTCATACGGCCACCGATGAAGAGATACGCCAGGGTAAGATCACCGATGTCTACTTTGAACGGACCCTCGAAGTCTTGAAGAAAAAGGGGATCCGCAAACACGTGCGGGCCGAGTTCATTGCCAAGGAGCTCCCCATGGGTTATGAATGGGGGGTCCTCGCAGGGATCGAGGAATGCGCCTCACTCATGGAAGGGCGCCCGGTTCACATCCGGTCCATGAAAGAAGGCTCTATCTTCTATCCCCTGGAACCGGTTATGGAGGTGGAGGGAGAGTATACGGACTTCACCCTCTTCGAAACCGCCCTCCTCGGCCTGATCTGCCAGGCATCGGGTGTGGCGACCCGCGCCGCACGCTGCAAAAAGGCCGCGGGTGACCGTGCCGTGATCAGCTTCGGGGCCAGAAGGATGCACCCGGCCATTGTCCCGATGATCGAGCGGAGCGCCTATATCGGCGGGTGCGACGCTGTCGCCGTTGGAAAGAGCGCAGAACTCATCGGGGCCGCGCCTGTGGGGACCATGCCCCACGCCCTTATCCTGGTCATGGGGGATACCCTTACAGCCACCAGGGCCTTTCACGAGATCATCGATAAAACCGTGAAACGGGTCTCCCTGATTGATACCTTCCACGATGAAAAGTTCGAGACCCTCAATGTGGCCGAGGCCATGGGCAAGGATCTTTATGCGGTGCGACTCGATACGCCCGGCTCCAGGCGAGGGGATTTCCTGAAGATCCTTCAGGAGGTACGCTGGGAACTCGATCTTCGGGGATTTAAGGACCTCAAGCTCTTTGTCAGCGGCGGTCTCAACGAAGAGGAGATCCTCCGTCTCAATCCGGTGGTCGATGCCTACGGCATCGGGACCTTCATCAGCAACGCCCCGGTCGTCGACTTTGCCATGGACATCGTGGAAATAGAAGGGAAGCCCCTGGCCAAACGGGGCAAGTGGTCCGGGGCCAAACGGGTGGTCTTTTGCCCCCACTGCCGCGCCAGAAAGATCCTCCCGCTGAAAGACAAGCAGGATCTCTGTACCTGCGGAAAAGCATATATCGACCTTCTCAACGCCCTGCTCAGCAGCGGGAAGGCCGTCCAAACCCTTCCAGACCCCCGGCCAATCCGGGAATTTGTCCTGGGCCAGCTCGCCAGTCTATGATCCCCTGGTTCCGTCCGTGCAGAGAGCCGGTTAAACTCCTTGAAAAGGCGGCCATCCCATTATATAATAGAAAAAAGCTGGACGGATATCATATCGGTCCGATCATATTTTCATCCAACTACAAGGAATCCTGACGAGGCAGACCCTATGCAGATCTATTTTGAACAGGAAGGCCGGCTTGAAAATACCCCTCTGTCCGGAATACTGAAATCCCTTTGTGACCGCTTGGAAAGCGGGATGCTGACCATTGAGCAGGACGAGATCAAAAAGTCGATCTACCTCAACAACGGGAACATCGTTTTTGCCACGTCGAACTGGGAGAACGACCGCCTGGGAATCTTCCTGTTCCAGCACGGGAAACTCACGCTCGAGGATTTCGAGCGATCCTCGGAGCTCATGACGCCGAATCGGCGACATGGGGAGATCCTTGTGGAACTGGGGGTCATCACACAGCAGAATTTGAATTGGGCGGTCAAAGAACAAGTCAAAGAGATCATCATGAGCCTCTTTCACTGGGACCGGGGGAGCTATACCTTTATCTCCATGGACCCTCTCAAAAGCGAGCCTATCACGCTCAAGGCCAAAACCCTGGATTTGATCCTGGATGGAACGAGACGCATCACCAGCTGGAAAATCATCCAGTCCGGGATCGGCTCCCTGGACGCACGCTTTAGGCTTTGTGAATCAAACGGGGAGATCCTCAACAGGATATACATGAAGCCCAAGGAAAAAAAGGTGGTCGAGGCGCTCCATCAGGCCCGATCGGTCCGGGAGATCTGTAATGAACTTGAAATCGGCGATTTCGAGATTTGCCGTATCCTGATGGGGCTTCAGGCCGTCGGAATCATCGAAAAAGCCGCAAGCCGTGTGGAGACCTGCTGAAACCGAATATCATTCCCCCCTGTTTCTATTTGACCATCAAAAATAGATTTGTCAAGAATGCCCTCTTTGTTGTATCCTATTAAATGGATTTAACAGGAGAGAGGGCCATGGCACTCCTTGAGTTCCAGGTTGATGAGATTTTCAGCATTGAAGAAGGTCTCAAGGTCTTACGGGAAGAGATTGAACGGAACAGCAGTATTGAGCTTGTTAATATTCCTCTCAATCTGATCCGGGAATGGCGTCCCCTGCTCCAGGGGAAAAAAGTGACCTTGTACAACAACCTTGTGGACGGACTCCCCGCCGACATCCAGGACCTCGGCAGAGAGGTCTTCACCTCCGTGAAGATGAAAGGGACGATTTACGGACGGGTCGTAGAGAAGGGTGAAATCTTTCTCAAGCATAAGATCTACAACATCTGGTACGACGATAAAGAGATCCTCAACATCGGGGGCATCACCTACAGACGATGCGTGAAATGCATCCAGTCCATGCACCGGGATATCCTCCTCGAAGACCAGATGGATGTCCTGAACATCATGACCCTTTATGACGCGGAAAGAGGGACCGAGGCCATCCTCAAAGCCGTGGAAAAATCATCCCGTGTTCGGATCGTAAACCTTCCGAAAATCCTTGTGAAAAAGGTCGTGGTTCAGCTCGACGCAGACGACATCAAGATCATCTGCGCCCAGAGGAGCGACGAGGCCAGAAAGGTGGCAAACCAATACAACGCCAAGGTCTCGGGAAGCCTGCTCAATGTCTATTCCATGTACAAGGGGAAAAAAGTAAAGAGCGGCGGGATCGCCCTGGACGAGAGCTTCTTCAGCGTGGATTACCTGGAGGATGAGATATACTCGATCCTGGGTATCGAATGGCCCCGCTGCCCCTCCTGCATGACCGACTTCTACGAACTGGGCTGGCGCGCCGCCACCAAGGTCAGATAATCTCAGCCAAGGGGTCACCCATTGATCATTGGATCATATTTCAAGGGAAAAGACATAACCCCCCGGTGGGTATGCCCCATGTGTAGATAGGTAACCGGTCATTCTGGGCTGTTCAGACGTCCCAGAAGGATCGTAGCGAAGACGAAATTCATCCTTTCTTCCTTCTGTACCTTTTTGTAAAAGTCACAGACCTTGCAGTCGTCATATTTCCTGGCGAAGGTCCCCTGGATCTTTCCGCCGCACAGGGTCCCCGCGACGACCCAGCAGGCCCGGCCTGCATTTCTGCCGCCGTGCACCCCATCAAGTTTGCCCAATGTTGCCGCAGGGCATTCACCCAGATCGTGCACATGTCTACCTCCGGGTTCCCGGCCGCATTTCTTGATATCCCAGCAGTTGAGTTTTTTCATATAAGGCTTTTCTTGCAGCATTTCTATAAATTATATTTCCCCGCAATGAAACTGTCAACAACTGAAACACAATAAACATGAAACACCATGAACATATTTTTTTTGCAGCCTCTCCGGGAACGGATAATGATCAACCGCCTTACAATAATGACGATAGGGACTTAACAATTTGCATCTTCTTGTCTATTCATTAGCCCGACTTCCGCAACTCGCTCCTGAAACGGACGAATTTTCCAGGCAAGGAGAGTGTAAGCCATTGATATAGAAAGGTGCGCCTTCTTGAAATGGCTTGTAGTGCCGACCTACCCTCTTGGTATGGAACGAGCGCTTCGGCTGGCTCGGAGGCCTTTCTTTCAGCGCCTCGGCCTGGCGGGTGCGCTGCCGGGACGAGTTCATCGGCTGGAGTGAAGACGCCCGCAAACAGACCCTGCAACTCGTGGTCAACAACAGCCGGTTTCTGATTGCGCCCATGGTCAAGGTGCCGGGCCTGGCCTCCCACGTTCTTTCTCAGTGCTCTAAACGGCTCGCTGAGGACTGGCAGGAACGGTATTCGTATCGGCCCCGTTTTGCTTGAGACCTTTATAGAACGAGGCCGGTTTACGGGGGTCTGCTATCGCGCCGCCAACTGGCACTATGCGGGCGCCACCACGGGTCGAGGCCGTCAGGGAACAGGAACGACGACCAAAGATGTCTACCTGTATCCCCTCTGCGATGATTGGAAAACGACCTTGTGCCGGCTTGCGGATGGAACCGTTTCCACTCGTCAAAAACCACCGTACCGGGAACCAGCCGACTGGACCGAGGAAGAGTTCGGCGGCGCGGCGTTGGGCGATAAAAGGCTGGGGAATCGACTGATGCAACTGGGCGGATCTTTTTTCGCTATGCCTGCCGACAACATCCCCCAGGCGTGCGCCACCGATGCCGCCGCAAAAGCGGCTTACCGGTTCTTCGACAATGATCAGGTTAGTATGAATGCCATCCTGTCGCCCCACTTCGAGACGACTGAACAACGCCTGCGCGCCCAAGAAGTCGTCCTGGTCGTACAGGACACCACGAGCCTCAATTACACGAGCCATCCCGAAACCCTCGGCCTCGGTCCCATCAACACGCAGGGCGATAAAAGCATAGGACTTCTGCTGCATGATACCATGGCGTTTACGCCGGAGGGCACCCCGCTCGGTCTGCTCGATGTGCAGTGCTGGGCGCGAAACGAAGACGAGGCAGGCAAGCGGCACGAGCGCCACGGCAAGCCTATTGAAGGAAAAGAGAGCTTCAAATGGCTCAAGAGCTACCTGGCCGTCTCTGCAATCCAGGCCAGGTGCCCCAACACGAAGCTTATCGTGATGGCGGACCGCGAGGCCGATGACGATGAGTTGTTTGCCGAACATCTCCAAACCCGCAAAAGCGCCGAGCTGCTCATCCGGGCGGAACGATCTCGCAATCGAAACGTCGCCGACGATGAGGAGCACATCCAGCGCCTGTGGCCTTTCATGGATGCCCTGAAGCCTGCCGGTGTGGTAGAGGTGGCGGCGCCGCCGCGACCGGATCGGACTCTGCGGACGGCGAGGCTCGAAGTTCGCTTTGCCCCGGTCACCCTCAAGACCCCTCATCGAAAACCCGGTTTGCCCGATGTGCCGCTTTATGCCGTCCATGCCAAGGAGATCGACGCGCCCGCCGGCATCGAACCGCTCGAATGGATGCTGCTTACCACCCTGGCGACGACCTCCTTTGAGGAGGCAAAGGCCGCCCTTGCCTATTATACCAAGCGCTGGGGCATTGAAATATACCACCGCGTGCTCAAGAGCGGCTGCCGCATTGAGGACAGGCAACTGGGAACAGCACGGCGTCTGGAAAACTGTCTGGCGATCGATATGGTGGTGGCGTGGCGGATTCATCATCTCACCTGGCTCGGTCGTGAAACACCGAACGTGCCCTGCACGGTTTACTTTGACGATGCAACATGGAAAGCCCTTGTCGGCTTCATGAATCAGACCCCCGTGGTCCCGGCTGCGCCGCCCACGCTCCGGCAGGCGATGATCATGGTCGTGACGCTGGGCGGCTTCCTCAACCGCAAATCGGACGGCGAGCCAGGGACGGAAACCCTCTGGCGCGGGCTGCAGCGTCTTGACGATATAACCCAGGCGTACATCGCCTTTGTGCTTCGACCTCAACATATCCCCCCTGCGGTCTCATCCAACCCCGGTTATGGGTAAAGATGAGCATCAAGGGAGGGGATGCCCGCCGGCAGTTCCCTCGCCCCTTGTGGGAGAGGATAAGGGTGAGGGGTAAAGCATTTCGATTAACTGCATACTCCCGGAATGGCCAAACTCCGGGAGTCCCCCGGCAGAGCCGGGGGTTTACCTATATGCAATTAAAAGGTGTTTGTTTGCGTGTACTTATTGGATTGAAGCTTCGTTTTTAACTCCGCCATCATAAATGCCAAGGCGTCGTTCGAAACGATGTGTGAGTCTGATTCTGAATTTGAAGTCCGGCTTCGTCTGACGACTACGCCGTGACAATCTTCGTTCTCACTACGTTTCGAACGAAGATTGGTGGCGGTGGCTGGACTCGAACCAGCGACTCTACGGATATGAGCCGTATGCTCTGACCGGCTGAGCTACACCGCCCCAAACTACCAAGACCGTTTAAATTAATGAATTCCGCTTAAATTGTCAAGAATATTTCTGTGAATTGGGTCTGCGACAAAAATGCCTGCCCTCCGACTGGATCGGGGGATCGGAGGACAGGGCCAACCGGAGCATCCACTCCTTATATTTTGTCTGGGTTCCCCGATCCAGTCGGGGAATGACGCTCTCAGAGAAATGCTAATGGGTGTCTGACCCCCATTTCCCTACTTCGCATTCTCATAAATATCTTTGCCGATCAAGGCAAGCAGAGAGTCAAAATGCTGGTAGACCTGCTGCCGGGACATGGCCCTGGATGCGTTCTTCTCCAGAATAAAATCCCCCTCTCTGAGTCCGAGAACGGCGGCATCCCTGGAGCGGATGGCCCTGACCCAGATTTCAACATGATAATTCTCTGAGCGGTCCGTACCCGGTCGATCCGTCTCTTTGCCGATCTCCACTTGACCGAGCACCACCGCATCAACACCCAGTCTTCGTCCCTGGATGGCGGTGAGCTGGTTATTCTCACGCAGCTTTTCAAAACTCTCCGGGGTGTTGTCCACGGAGAGCGGGCCATCCATGACTTGAAAACCTCGCACATGGAACTGCTGGCCGGCAAAACCGGTAAAATCTTCTCCAGCCTCTGAAAACATGCCTATAGGTAATGAGACGTTTATCCTGTTTGTGATCAGTATCCCGAGTCGAAGGGACTCACTGGCGTGAGGAATCACCCCGATGTCCGAAAGCCTTTTCTTAACCTTATCCTCGGAGACAGAGGCCTCCAGTTCAATCTTGTAGAGGTTTTCGACGCGGGCATCCAATACGAACCGGTACCATTCGATATAATAGAACGGGTCCGTGGAGAGGATCTTCTCGTAAGCCTTGTCCTGGTCCGGAGCTTCGGTATAATTGAGGATGCCGGAGAGCGATTCCTGGATCGCGTTCCTCAAGGCCTTGTCAAGGGCCCTGTTTCTGGCTCCCTCTACATCCCCTCTGAGGATGACACCGGTCCCTGAGCCCTGAACGATTTTCCCCGCCGAAACCGGACCGGGGAAAAAGCAAAAAAACACTAAAGCGGCACAAAGGATCCGTAAGTGCGACAACTCACCCTCCAAAAACCGGCATGCAGGAACGGTCCGTCTGAAGCATCTCCAGGAACGCCTCGATCCGGATCCTGGTCCTCTGGTCGAGGGGCCCGGGCTTATCCCCCTCGAGGGTCAGCACCGGGACATTCAGCTTTTTCCTGAACAGGATGTCTTCGATCTGCCGGAAGCAGAAGGCCTGAACGTAATGGATCACCCCCTGGATCCCGCGCATTCGGATCTGGGCCGTGATATCTTCAATCCGGCCGTACACGCTGTAGGGATAGGTGTAGTGGAGGTACTGCTCCACCAGGTCCTCGGTCTCGTACGGCATGGCGAACTGGCGCTGGATCTCATTGAAAACCACCCTGGCCCCGGCCTCTTCGATAAAGTCATAGATCCCCCGCGTGATGGGGGGGACGCCGATAAACCCGATGCGGGGCCCGTCCGGAAACGGACGCCGTTCTTGGACTTCCGCCAGGAAGCGGTCGAGATCCTTTTCGTATGCCAAGGGGTCACCCCGGAAATCACTTGAGCAGACCTGATAGATATGGTTCTCCTGACCGGTTACCCGGTTCCCCTCCCAGGTCTCACGGTCTATCACCCTGATCTTTTCCCGAACCCGGTCCAGGGCCTCCTTGACTTTCTGCGCTTCCCCCCATGAGGCGCCGAAATGCTCAGCCATCTTCTCTATCTGAAGGCGGAGCAGGTCGTGGTCCCGGTCGTAGGGAAAGGCAAAAGGAAATATGCGGATCCCCTCTTCCTCAAAGACCTCCATGAGGGCCTGGGTATTGCTGCAGTCTCCCTGGGTCACGGCCACGATCTCGGACAGATGCCGGACTCGGGCCGCCGCATAGATCCCCTTGATCCATCCACAGGTGTTCCTCGGGAATCCCCGGGTCTCGGCCTCCTCCACACGAAGGCCGGCTTCGGGATCCTCGATAAAGATGTTGTTCAGATCTACCGGAATACGGCCGGCCGCGAAGAGGACTTCGACTGGGATGCTGGTGGTAAACCCGACCTTCTTCTGTTCCATGAAATGCACTCTACAACACTGCCCCTGCCATGTCAACATGGGACATGATGAAGGGTTCTGACCCCCGTAATATCTAATGTTTATCTGCCGTCAAACAGGAAGGTTCCTGAGTGGCCCTATTCGTAAATACGGCGGCATTCGAGGCCGTATGGCGGTCTCATTAGCGTTCCGCTCCTTGCGGTGTACCAGAGGGTACGCCTCAGTCGCGCGCCTTGATGAGACCGCCCTACGACCCTCTACCGGTAAACCGAGTACAAGTCGGTACGTTACCATATTTACGAACAGGACCACTAAGCGCCGAAGCTACCTGCTCTTATGCCCATCGCGCCGATGACCAACTTTTACTACGATGACCACGAGCATGTCATCCCTGATTTCGTAGATGATGCGGTAGACACCTTGACGGACACGATACCTCTCCTGACCGGACAATTTCTCACAGCCCGGCGCCCGCGGATCCTTAGCCAGCAAATCGAAGCATTTAAGAATCCGAACGACATCCTTGTTCGGAATACCACGAAGATCCTTGGCAACGGATTTCTTGAATATCAGTCTATATCTTGCCATGGGCCTTCAAATCTTTTAACAACGCCTCGTAAGTTATGGCGGGCTCCTTCGCACGATCATCGAATGCAGCGAGATCTTCCTGATCCTCTCTCAGGATGACCCGAACTGCGTCATTCACGATGTCAGACAGACTGCGCTGGGTATGAACCGCCTTCAATCGCAGGGCCCGGTGAAGTTCCGGCTTAAAATAGATAGTGGACCGTTTTGCTTCACTCATTTTCGTCACCTCCATGGCTGAGTTTAGCGCTATGACGTTGTTATGTCAAGACATTATAATGTCGCACTATGAATTTGCTCTTACAAGCATAGCAGGGAAATACCCATAAACTTTCATACCTTCAAAAAAATATTTGGTGTGAGGGATCACAAAAGTCACTGATCACAATTTCATAGACGGGTTTCAGGGAGCGGGGGCTTTTGCGGGTGCATGCTCAGAAGAAGATCCCTGCGATTGACAAACTCCTCCCGGTCATAGGCGGACATCTCCACGATGCCTGTGTCCATGCGGATGGCATCCACGGGGCAGGCCTCCACACAGAGGCCGCACATGATACAGCGGTCCAGAACAATATTAAACTCCACAGGATATTTCTCGATGGCAGGGTCCCGGCTTTCACCGGCGCGGACATGGATGCACTGCGCCGGACAGATGGTGGGGCAAAGCATGCAGGCCACACACCTTGGGGAACCGTCTTCCCTTTGGACCAGACGATGCCGGGCCCGGTATCCGGCGGGGATGACCCGGCGCTCTTCAGGATACTGGATGGTCACGGCCCCCTTCTTGCTTTTCATCAGGCCGAACAGGTGCGCCGTATGAATGAAGAGATTGCGAAAGAAGTGCCTTGCCGTGATCGCGAGCCCCTTCACCACTTCGCCCACGTAGAGACGTTCCAAAAGGCCCAGTGAGCTTTTTTCTTTCTCTGTTGTTTTCATATTATCCGATAACCAACCTTGTCATTCCCCGACTACCAAACTTGATGGTCTAAGTTATATTCCCCCTCCCCTGGTGGGA
>MNYV01000072.1 GCA_001873285.1 Nitrospirae bacterium CG2_30_53_67 | reverse complement strand
TGCAAATGGTCCGGGAGATTGCAGCCGCGGCCGGGTGCATGGGGATGGTCGGCGGTCAGACCGTGGATATTCTTTCCGAGGGAAAAGATACCGTGGATCTGCCCATACTGGAATATATCCATACCCACAAGACCGGGGCCTTGATCCGTACAGCCGTCAGGGTGGGGGCGATCGTGGGGGGCGCAGATAAACGTGAGATGCAGGATCTCACGGAATACGGTGAGAAGATCGGACTTGCGTTCCAGATCACGGATGATCTCCTTGATCTTCTGGGGGATGAAAAAAGATTGGGGAAACAGGTCGGAAGCGACCTGAAAAAGGGGGAAAAGACCTATCCGGCAGCCTATGGAATCCAGGAATCCAAAAACAGAGCCAGGGAACTTATGGAATCGGCTTTGGATGCTTTAAGCCGGTTTGATGATCGTGCGGACCCTCTTCGAGAGATTGCACGGTATATGGTGGAAAGGATCAATTAAGATGTATAAATATCTGAACCGGATCGACAGCCCCGCAGATCTGAAGAAGTTGAAGATGGCCGAACTCCCGCTGCTCGCGGAAGAAATCCGGGACATGATCATCAGCACGGTTTCATCCAACGGAGGGCATCTCTCTTCGAGTCTCGGCGTGGTGGAACTGACGATCGCCCTGCATTATGTATTTGATGCTCCCAAGGACCGCATTGTCTGGGATGTGGGACATCAGGCGTATGCTCATAAGCTCCTGACCGGGAGGCGGAAGGCCTTTAGAAGTCTCCGTCAGTACGGCGGTATCAGCGGTTTCCCCAGAAGGGAAGAGAGCCGTTATGATGTCTTTACCGTGGGACACAGCAGCACGTCCATCTCCGCAGCGCTCGGAATGGTCGAGGCCAGGGACCTTCGTGGCGAAGACCATAAGGTCATTGCCGTGATCGGAGACGGATCCATGACCGCAGGTCTGGCCTTCGAGGGGCTGAACCAGGGGGGCGCCTCGGAAAAAGATCTGATCATCGTGCTGAATGACAACGAGATGTCCATATCCCCGAATGTCGGCGCGCTTTCATCCTATCTTTCCAGGCACATGACCGGTGATTTTTACGTCTCCATCCAGAAGATCGTTGAGAATGTTTTGAAGAATATTCCCGGAATCGGCGGGTCCATGCTGAAGGCGGCCAAGCGGCTGGAGGATTCACTGAAAGGTTTGATCGTTCCCGGCATGGTCTTCGAGGAACTGGGGTTTGAATATGTGGGGCCTATTCAGGGACACCGCTTTGACCGGTTGATTCAGACCTTCGAGAATGTGAAAAAACTGAAAAGGCCCGTGCTGGTTCATGTGACCACTCAGAAAGGGAAAGGCTACGAGCCTGCCGAAAAGAATCCATCGGTCTTCCATGGGGTCGGGCCCTTTGAAAGAAAGACCGGGAAGATCCTGGGCAACGGCAAGGACGTTCCGACCTATACCGAGGTCTTCGGGAAGCTCCTGACCCGGCTTGCATTCGAGGATGAAAGCATTGTGGCCGTGTCCGCGGCCATGCCGGGAGGCACAGGCCTCCACTATTTTGCGCAGAAATTTCCGGACCGATTTTTCGATGTCGGGATCGCCGAACAGCACGGGATCACCTTCTCGGCAGGACTGGCTGCAGAGGGGTTCAAACCCGTGGCTGCGATCTATTCCACATTTTTGCAGAGGGCCTACGACCAGATCCTCCATGACGTTTGCCTGCCGGATCTCCCGGTGGTCTTTGCCGTGGACCGGGCGGGACTGGTCGGAGATGACGGTCCGACCCATCATGGAAACTTTGATCTCTCCTATTTACGCCATATCCCCAATATCATCCTGATGTCTCCAAAAGACGAAAACGAACTCCAGAACATGCTGAAGACCGCGCTCGTCTGCAATCATCCTGCGGCCATCCGGTATCCGAGAGGAGTTGGAACCGGGGTGGAGCTTGAACCTTATCCCAGTCTGCTGGCCATCGGAGAGGCCGAACGTCTGACCCTGGGAGAGGATGCGGCCATCCTGGCCATCGGACATATGGTCTATCCCTCCCTGCAGGCCGCACGGATCTTGAAGAAAAAAGGGATCCACGCCACCGTGGTGAATGCGAGGTTTGTAAAACCTCTGGATCTAAGCATGATCCGTGAGGTTCTCTCCGAGACAAACCATCTCGTCACGGTGGAGGAGAACGCGCTCATGGGCGGTTTCGGGAGCGCCGTGCTGGAGGCCCTGGAGCAGGAGAAGATCCATGATGTAAAGCTTCTTCGGATCGGCCTGCCGGACCATTTTATCGAACAGGGATCACAGGAGGTTCTTCGGAGGAAATACGGTCTGGATCCGGATGGAATTGCCCGGCGCATTGAAAATTTTCTTTGTCCCAAACCCTTGAAGGTTTCCGTAAGCAGGATGCATGGATCCGAATAAGCTCCTTCAGATTCTATCAGGCCTGAAACGGCATCTCATCGGACAGATGCCGGAGATCCCATCATGGATCTCGGCCTCCGGGGGAGTGAACCCGGGTCTCAGCCTTGAAGAAGACCTGTCGTTGGAGCATGTCAGGGAGATCCTCGGTGAATGCACACGGTGCCGCCTCCATCAAGGGAGGAAGAAGATCGTCTTCGGACAGGGGGACCCTCACGCCCGCCTGATGTTCGTAGGGGAAGGGCCCGGCGAGGACGAAGACAGGGAGGGGCTGGCGTTTGTGGGAAAGGCCGGCCGGCTTCTGACCAAAATCATCGCGTCCATAGATCTGACCAGGGATGATGTCTATATCACCAACGTCGTGAAATGCAGACCCCCTGAGAATCGGGAACCTGAAGAGGATGAAATCGCCGCTTGTGTCCCGTTTTTAAGGCAGCAGATCCGGGCAATCCGCCCTTCGATCCTATGCGCCCTCGGCGCTCCGGCCTCAAAAACCCTGTTGAAAACCAGGGATTCGATTTCCAGATTAAGGGGGAGATTCCATGACATGGATGGGATTAAGGTCATGCCCACGTATCATCCGGCCTACCTCTTGCGGTATCCATCCGAGAAGCGTTTAGTCTGGGAAGACATGAAGAAGATCAGGAAGTTGTACATGGAACCATAGGATAGCAGGGTAAAGGTCAGAATATGAAAAATCTCCTTCGAATGAAGCCGGGAGAGACGGCATCGTTTAAATACATCGTTGACCTGGAAAGAGAGGCGGGGGAACTCTTTGGATACCCGCTTCCCAAACTGCCTCAGGGGGACGAGATCCAGGGCGGACAGAAGAAGATTTTTGTCGATTTCCCGCCGATTCTGGGAGCCCTGTTTCGTGAGGTTCTTCAGGCGGTCTATCCCGTTGCCATCGGGGAACAGGAAGACGAGTTGAAGACCGTTGAAAGCATTGATCGCCTCAAGGAGATGTTGATCAAGATACAGATGCAGGCGGTTATGCAGGAACGCAGAAGCGGTCTCTATAATCTTTTTTATCTATCTCTCGCGAAGGTATTCTCCGGAATCGTCCATGAATTCATTTCTTCCGGGGGAAGAAAACCCTATCACAAATACCTTCTCCATTCTAAGCTTTCCGTCCTGCTCTCCGGCATTCATCAAGAGACGCTCAAAAAGGTTGAGGAACACGCGCCTAAAAGCGTTGCCTTCCGGTTCGGCCCGGCGTTCAATGCCTCCCTGATACGGTCCATCCTTGAAGATCAGCTCCCGCTCGTCACCACGGAACAGGAGGAGATCAACATACAGGACATCTTGGGGGTCGACAATGCAAGATTCAAAATCACGTTAAACAGCTTTAAGGAAATTTTCGGGATCCTTTCCTCTCGTATACGAAACGGAATCGAGAGGAATGAAACCCTGTGGTTGAAGAAGATCCAGGAGCTCTCGGGCTGTCCGGAGTCCATTCGGCAAAAAACCGCTTCAGACTTATTGAAGAGCGCTGATCTGGTCCGCTACCTGTTGATGGATTATGATGAAGTGGGCCGCAAGATCCTCTCTTCCAAGAACATCAAGAAAGAGGAATTCTCCCATTCGGAACTCAACAGCGCCTATCTGGATTTCATGCAGGCCTTGAAGCGGAATGAAATAGTCCAGATCTTGAAGAGAAACGTTGAGATCCTGTCGGAAAAGCAGGCTTCGCTGGCTGAAGATCTCTACAATGCAGGGAGTCTTTACCGCTATCATGTGAACGGGCGGATCGTGAATGAGGCAAGAAACGTGACGACCGTCTTCCTGGATCTGAGAGGCTTCACAAAGAAATCCGAGGAGGCCATCTCCGCCGGTGAGCTGACGAACGAACTGTATGCCATCTTTGATCCCCTGACTTCAATCGTCAATGAACTTCACGGGAAGATAGACAAATTCACCGGTGACGGCATGATGGTCACCTTCGGAGTGGAGACCCGGAGTAAGGAAGACCCGTTGAATGCGCTCCGCATGGCGGTCAGGATCCAGGAGACTCTGCGGTCTCTTCGAAAAAGCGGCAAGACCCAGTTTCAGATGGGGATCTCCATCCATACCGGTGTGGCCTTCGTGGCCGATTTTATTGCGGGCGAAGACCGGGTGGACAACACCGTGATCGGACGTAATGTCAATATCGCGGGCCGTCTTTCTTCTGCAGGGGACATGGACCGTTTCCTGAGAAAGAAAAAGGATTTTGACGACATGGTCGAATCTCTGGGCAGGAGTCTTACAAGCCAAGAAGAAAAAGAGACCTTTTTCAATACCCTTCAATCCAAGAAATCCATGGAAAAGACCGTCTCCGGCGTCTCCGTGGATGCGGAAGGAAATCTTTACAATCTCGGGATTGTTCTCAGCCGGCAGATGATCCAGGCCATTGCGCAGATTGTGGACCTGCAGTCAGGCGAAGACGGGGACGTGGGGTATCTCTACTATTTCGACCCGGTCCTTTCGAGACAGATCAGTCTTTACTATGTCGGTGATGCCAAGTTCAAAGGCGTGGACAGCGCCTTCCCGATTTCAGCGGTCCTGCTCTGAAATTTCTTGTCAGCTTATTAATAATCCCCGAATGGATGTTTATCAGGATGAGGTCTGCATCATGGGCCGAGCAAGGGAAAAAATACCCGCACCCGATATGGCCGAGCGGCTTCTCGACTGGTACGGACGCAATCGGCGAGATTTACCCTGGCGAAAGTCCGGCGATCCTTACAGCATCTGGATCTCGGAGATCATGCTTCAGCAGACCCGGGTTGATACGGCCGTTCCGTTCTACCGCCGGTTCATGAAGAGATTCCCCAATGTTGAGACCTTGGCCCGAGCCCGCATGCAGAGTGTTCTCAAGGTCTGGGAAAATATGGGCTATTACGCGAGGGCAAGGCATCTGCACGATGCCGCAAAAACCATTAAAAATCGGTCAATAGATTCTTTACTCGGTGTACACCATCCATCGCAAACCAGCGGGTCATTCATCGCCCGGAAAGGCCTTAAGAGGTGATATTCGGATCCGGCACAGACATTCTTTGCTAACCTTATGAAATTCCTTGAAAAAATATAAGAAAAGGCTATAATCAATATAGGGAATTGTTTTCATACCTCTCTAACGGAAAAGCCAAACATGGCGTCTGAAATATTCATCCCTGCTGCTGTCTTTGTCTTTGGGTCAATGATCGGCAGTTTTTTGAATGTCTGCATCTACAGGATTCCCAGGAATGAGTCCCTGGTTTTTCCATCCTCCCACTGTACCCGATGCGGCGAGCCGATCCGTTTTTATGACAACCTCCCCATCATCAGTTGGTTCATATTGATCGGGAAGTGCCGGCATTGCAAAAGCCCGATCTCCTTTCAATATCCGATGGTGGAATTATTGAATGCGTCCGGTTTTTTTTATATTTATATCCGATACGGCATCACTGCGCAGGCCCTCTTTTATGGCCTTTTCTTTTCAGCGCTTGTGGTCATCACCTTCATTGATCTTTATCACAGGATCATTCCGGACCTGATCAGCCTGCCGGGGATCGGGGTCGGGCTTCTGGGGAGTATGATCATCCCCATGTTTTCCCCTTTGTCCGCCATGACACTCTCCATCCCGCCGAAGTTCCCGGATGCGCTTTTCGGCTCAGCGTTAGGATTCGGGATATTTTACATCATCGCCAAGGTGAGCCCGAAAATTTTCGGACAGGAGGGGATGGGAGGAGGGGACATCAAACTGATCGCCATGATCGGCGCCTTTCTGGGCTGGCAGAAGATGCTCTTGACCATCATGCTGGGTTCGCTCGCAGGTTCAATCGTAGGAATTTTCCTGATGATTTTTTTCAGGAAAGGCCGTCAATACGCCGTTCCATTCGGTCCCTTTCTCTCTTTGGGCGCTCTGATGAGCCTCTTCTGGGGAACCTCTATGATCGCCTGGTACCAACGATGGGGTAACACGCCATGGAATCCTTGAATCAGCCGGACCTGTTCAGGGCCGCCTTGTGGCTGATCGCCCTGACACTTTTCATCTTTCTTCTCGTCATCTACGGGCTGCGCAAAATCCGGCAGGGTGTTAAAGAGGCGTTTAATCCGGATGGGGTGATGGAGTCCGGGAAGTCTTCCGGCGGCGGCAGCAGGGACATGGCCTTCGTTTTCAACACCTTTCAGAAGACGCTTAAGGAGATATCCGAGAAAAAGCATGAGCTGATCCAGATGCACCAGGAGGCAGAGGAACGTATCCGGCAGATGGAACGTTACAACCAGTGCATCCTGGAGAGCATGGTGAGCGGCGTGATCGCCTTCGACTGTAAAGGGGATCTGACGTCTATGAATCTGGCCGCGGCCGAGATCCTGGGCTGGCCCAGGGACGTTGATTCCATAGGCAAGTCCTTTGAGGTGGTCATGGAAGGATCGGATCAGTTGAAGGAGATCCTGAAAAAAGTCCTTGAGGATCGCCGCAAGATCCTGAGAGAGGAGATTCCCTTCACCCTGCAGGACGGCGAGCGGAGATGGCTCGGAGTGAACGCCTCCCCGCTCAAGGGGGATGATGGGGAGATGATCGGCATAACGCTCGTTTTTACGGACCTGACCGAAGTCAAGGAACTCCAGCGCCAAGTGGAGTTGAAGAACCGCCTGGCGGACCTGGGGAAGATGTCGGCGGGCATCGCCCACGAGTTCCGGAATTCCCTAGGCGCCATCCTGGGGTATGCACGGCTGGTGGAACGCCAGGCTGTTCATAACGATCTCCTCAAGGAGTCGGTGGAAGGGATCATGGCAGAGGTGAAGAGCTTTGACGCCATGCTGACGGATTTTCTCAATTTTGCCCGTCCGGTCGAGCTGAACAGGGAAGAATGCCGTCTCGGGGATCTGGTCAAGGAATCCCTGGACGTGCTGTCCGAAGAGATCAAAAAGAGCGGGGGCAAGGTTGAGACCTTATTTGAAGATTCTTTTCCCGTGTATGCGGATCATACACTGATCCGGCAGGCCCTGACCAACCTGATTAAGAATGCCTTGGAGGCCGTAGGCAGAGAGGGGAAAATCAAGATCCAGGAAAAACGGATTGCCGGCCGGATGGAGATCTGGATTCATGACAACGGATGCGGGATCTCCAAGGAAAACCATAAGAAGATTTTTGAGCCGTTTTTTACCACGAAGCGCGAAGGGACGGGCCTGGGACTGGCCATCACGCAGAAGACCATCCTGTCCCATCAGGGGTCGCTCACCATCAAGAGCGAAGAAGGGGAGGGGACCCTGGTGATCGTCTCCCTTCCGATTCATAGCGCTCAAGCGTAAGAGAGTAATAAGATAAGGTTCATCTCCAAAAGAGGGTGAAAACATCAGGGGTCAAGGGGTCAAGGATTCCAGGGGTCAAGTGAAGTGCTTTTCAAAGACTTAAGGGTTTGAGGGTCCCAGGGTTCAAGGGGTCGAGTGAACCCCGTTAGAGGTTGTCCTCTAACGGGGTGAAGTGCTAAAAACATCAGGGGTCAAGGGATCCAGTGTTTTTCTCTGGAGATTTTGTTTGTGTTTAAGTATTTCACTTGAACCCTTGAACCCTGGAATCCTCGGACCCTTCTTACCCACTATATGGCCGATGGCTCGTAGAGGATAAGAACCGAGAATAAAGCAAGAGAGGGAATCTTTTGGACCATATTCTTCTTGTGGAAGACAAGGCGAGCATGCGGCGGATGCTGAACCAGACCCTCCATGCCGAAGGGTACCATGTGCTTGAGGCCAAGGACGGCAGGGAGGCCATGGATATCTTTCGCAGCAACTGGGTGGACCTGATCCTGACCGATCTTCAGATGCCGGAGATGGATGGGATCGACCTCCTTCGCGCTGTCAAGGAAGAGGGCGCCCTTGTGGATCTCATCATCATGACCGCCTACGGGACCGTTGAGCGCGCTGTCGAGGCCATGAAACTCGGCGCCATGGATTTCATCACCAAACCTTTTGACACCGAACATCTCCTGATCCTGATCAAACGGGCACTGGAGGCGCGGAAGATCGCCAGGGAGAACATGGTTTTAAAGGAGACTCTTTCTAAAAAATACGGGATGCCGGAGATTGTCGGGAAAAGCCAGGTCATTCTGGAGGTAGCGGCCAAGATCCGGAAGGTGGCGGCAACCGACAGCACCGTGCTCCTCCTGGGGGAAAGCGGGACCGGGAAGGAACTTTTTGCACGGTCGATTCATCAGTTGAGCGACAGGGCGAGGTCTAATTTCATTGCAATCAACTGCGCGGCCATCCCGTCGGAACTTCTGGAGAGTGAGCTTTTTGGTTATGAACGGGGGGCCTTTACCGGGGCAGACCGGCGCAAGATCGGATACTTCGAGCTGGCCCATACCGGGACGCTTTTCTTAGACGAGATCGGGGAGCTTCCTCCCCCCCTGCAAGTGAAACTCCTGCGGGTGCTTCAGGAGAAGTCCTTCCAGCGGCTCGGCGGGACCAAGACCATTCAGATCGACGTGCGTATCATCTCCGCCTCCAACAACAATTTTGAGGATCTCATACGTCAGGGCCTGTTCCGGGAGGACCTCTACTACCGTATCAGTGTGGTCCCCGTCACCATCCCACCGCTCAGGGAGCGAAGGGAAGACATTCCTCTTCTGGTAGATCACCTCCTGAAGAAATACGAAAAGGAGCTGAACAGAAAAGGCCTGCATATTGAAGAAGAGACCCTTGCCTTGATGCAGAACCAGGTCTGGAAAGGGAACGTGCGTGAACTGGAAAACTGTATCGAGCGCGGGGCCATCCTCTGCGCCGGCAACCGGATTGGGTCACAGGACATGGGGATTTCAACCGTCCATCCTGCGGAAAGCCTGCCACGAGATTTCCTTGCAGGGCAAGGACTTCAGGAAGTGGCTGCACGGGCCGCCGCCAGGGCTGAGCGAGAGATGATGCTGTCCGTTCTCAAGGAAAACGACTGGAACAAGACCAGGGCCGCAGAACAGCTCAAAGTCAGCTACAAGACCCTTCTCACCAAGATCAAGGATTATAATCTGGAGAAAGAGAGATAACTATACTTGCCGGATCATTCTTTGATTCGTTAAATGACTTGACAAGGTGTATGAATATGTTATAGTGTCAGAAAACTTAGGAAAAGGGCGATAGGACGCAGATGATTGAGTTCACCGTGAAAGAAAGCGGGGTCCTTGAGAGGCCTTCTTGCTGATTGAGCAGGAGGCCTTTTTTATGACCCGGAGATTATGACCAGAAAACAAAAAACCGATACCGTCGAGGTCCGGATCATCAACCGGGAGGAAATGGCAGGCCTGATCGGACGGCTGGCAGCGGATATCCTCGACAAGAATCAGGACCTCTCCGAAATTACGCTTGTGGGGATCCGGAGCCGCGGCGCCCACCTGGCCCGCAGGATTGCTGAAAAAATCTTCGAGAAATGCGGTGTCAGGGTTCCCGTGGGGATACTCGATATCACCCTGTACCGTGACGACCTGCGGTCCAGGCTTGATCAGCCCAGTCTTTTGCGAACGGAAATACCGGGGGCGGTTGAGGACCGGAATATCATCCTTGTGGATGATGTTCTTTTTACGGGAAGGACGATCCGGGCCGCCATGGACGGCATCATGGATATGGGCCGGGCCAGGATGATTCAACTTGCCGTTCTGGTGGACCGTGGGTTCCGGGAGCTTCCGATCCGGGCCAATTATACAGGAAGATATGTGCCGACAAAAAACGATCAGACCATCCGGGTCCGCTTCTCCGAGGACGGGGATGAGGACGGGGTGATCCTTCGGGAGATCCCATAGATATTTTTATTATTTCATTTTTGATTTTTTAATTAAAATTATGGCCTGGGGAAAACGCAAAGATCTCCTTGGAATCGAAGATTTGAGCCGGGAGGAAATCGAGGCCGTTCTCGATACCGCTGAGTCGTTCAAGGACGTATCCCGAAGGGAGATCAAGAAGGTTCCCGCCCTTCGGGGGGTCACGGTGGTGAACCTCTTTCTGGAACCCTCGACCCGGACGCGGACATCCTTTGAACTCGCCGGGAAGAGACTCTCGGCCGATGTCATCAACATCTCGGCATCCGACAGCAGCATGCTTAAAGGAGAGAGCCTCAAGGACACGTCCTGTAATATCGAGGCCATGAACACGGATATCCTGGTGGTCCGGCATTCCAAGGCGGGCGCCGCTCATTTTCTTTCCAGAGTGCTCAAGTGCTCGGTAGTCA
The DNA here is from genome assembly GCA_001873285.1 of Nitrospirae bacterium CG2_30_53_67. NCBI lineage: Bacteria > Pseudomonadati > Nitrospirota > Nitrospirae bacterium CG2_30_53_67. The sequence continues at coordinate 11,806 of MNYV01000072.1, read as the reverse complement.
ACGCGGGCGACGGCGCGCACGAGCACCCTACGCAGGCGCTGCTCGACCTTTTCTCCATCCGGGAGAAAACAAAACGGATTGAGGGCCTGACGGTGGCCATCATTGGAGACATTGCGCACAGCCGGGTGGCGCGTTCCAATATTCTGGCGCTCAATAAGATGGGCGCCCATGTGAGGATCGCCGGACCGGCCACCATGATTCCCCTCGGAGTGGAAACGCTGGGAGTGGATGTCACCTATCAGATAGACGAGGCCATTGAAGGGGCGGATGTGGTGATGATGCTTCGAATCCAGCAGGAAAGGCAGGGGAGGAACCTCTTTCCCTCGATTCGCGAATATGCCCGTTTCTTCGGGCTGAACCTGGCCCGTCTCAAGGGCGCCAAGAAGGACGTCCTGATCATGCATCCTGGGCCCATCAACCGGGGTGTGGAGATCGCCCCGGATGTGGCGGACGGGCCGTATTCGATCATTCTCAATCAGGTCACCAACGGGGTTGCAGTACGTATGGCCATTCTTTTTCTCTATTCGGGGGCGGCGCGGTGAGTCTGGTTATTAAGGGCGGAAGGGTGATTGACCCGGTGAACCGGGTTGACAAGGTCATGGACCTCAGGATCGAAAAAGGGCGCATCATCCAAAGAGGCAAGGGGCTTTCGGGGGAGAGGGTCATTGACGCCTCAGGATTATGGGTGACGCCGGGGCTGATCGATATCCATGTTCATTTGCGTGAACCCGGCTTCGAATACAAGGAGACCATCGAGACCGGATCTTCGGCCGCGGCGGCGGGGGGATTTGCCGCCATAGCCTGCATGGCCAACACAGACCCGGTCAACGACACGGGATCGGTTACGGATTTCATCATGACCCAGGCCAGGAAGTCCGCATTGGTGCATGTTTTCCCGGTAGGCGCCTTAAGCCGCGGGCAGAAAGGGGAGACCCTGGCCGAGATCGGAGACATGGCCGAGAGAGGTATCGCAGCCCTGAGCGATGACGGGAAACCGGTGATGAATGCCGAATTGATGCGCCGGGGCATGGAATATGCCAAGACCTTCGGACTGCCGGTGATCTCCCACTGCGAGGATCTGAACCTCAGCGCAAATGGCGTGATGCATGAGGGAGAGGTCGCAACAAGGCTCGGCCTTCCAGGGATTCCGTCGGTTTCCGAAGAAATCATGGTGGAGCGGGATATCCTCCTCTCGACTCTCACCGGCGCCGCCCTTCACATCGCGCACGTCAGCAGCAGGGGATCCGTGGAAAGGATACGGAACGCGAAGAGGCTTGGGGTACGGGTGACGGCCGAGGTGACCCCGCATCATCTGACCCTGTCCCATGAGGCCCTGACGGCGTACGATACGAACCTGAAGGTGAACCCGCCGCTCCGGTCCCAATCGGACCGGGAGGCCTTGATCGAGGGGCTGGTTGACGGCACTATCGATGCCGTGGCCTCGGACCATGCGCCTCACAACATTGCGGAGAAGGAGACCGAGTTTGAAAACGCGGCCTTCGGCATGATCGGCCTGGAGACGTCCCTTCCCCTCTTGCTCCGTCTGGTCCATGATGGGATTCTCACGCCTTCACAGCTCGTGGAACGGATGTCAGCCGGCCCGGCCCGTATCCTCGGGCTCCGAAACTGGGATTTGAGCGAGGGCGCTCCGGCCAACGTGACTCTGATCCATCCGGACGCGGCCTTCAACGTGGATACCGATAGGTTCCGTTCCAGGAGCCGGAACACCCCCTTCAACGGGTGGGAACTCAAAGGCAAGGCCGTCTGTACCCTGGTCTCCGGCAAGGTGGTCTATGAAGACGGGGAGTGGAAGAAGAGAGTAGACAGTAGACAGTAGACAGACAGATCTTCCGGTACGGGTGTTTTTCGGTTCTTCCCTGTATGCTGTCTACTTAAAGAGGAGCGAACTCACTGAGGAGAACATGAAAGCAATCTTGGCCTTGGCCGACGGCCGGGTCTTTGAAGGAAAATCATTCGGCGCCGCCGGTGAAAACGGCGGCGAAGTTGTGTTTAATACCTCCATGATGGGGTATCAGGAGATCCTTACCGATCCCTCCTATCAAGGTCAGATCGTGACCATGACCTATCCCTTGATCGGGAACTACGGCATCAATGCCGAAGACGTGGAATCCGGCAGGCCTTATGTTTCGGGGTTCGTGGCCAAGGAGGTGAGCGGAATCACCAGCAACTGGAGATCCGATTGCTCGCTGAACGAATATCTCCAGAAACAAGGGATCGTCGGGATATGCGGGATCGATACACGCGCCCTGACCAGGCATATCCGGGACCGGGGCGCTCAGCAGGGGATCATCTCCACCACGGATTTCGATCCGGTCTCGCTGGTCCGCCGGGCTGCGGCGAGGCCCTCCATGGCCGGGCAGGATCTGGTGCGGAAAGTCACCTGCCAAACGCCCTACGCCTGGGATGATGCTGAATGGGTTTTGGGCAAAGGGTATGCCAAGGCGCCTGCGGAGAGGTTCCGGGTGGTCGCTATTGATTATGGGATCAAGAGGAACATCCTGCGGATCCTTGCGGGCTTCGGCTGCAGGATCACGGTGGTCCCTGCAGGGTGTACGGCCCGGGAGATTCTCAATATGAATCCGGACGGAATTTTTCTCTCCAACGGTCCCGGTGACCCGGAGGCAGTCACCTATGCCGTGGAAACGATCCGGGGACTGATCGGTCAGAAACCGATCTTCGGCATCTGTCTGGGGCACCAGCTCTTAGGCCTTGCCTTGGGCGGCAGGACCTATAAACTCAAGTTCGGCCATCACGGAGGGAACCAGCCGGTCATGGATCTCTCGACCGAAAAGGTTGAGATCACGGCACAGAACCACGGATTCGCCGTGGATATTGATTTTTTAAAGAGGGCGGATCAGGATGTGGAATTGACTCATATCAATTTGAATGACCGGACCGTGGAAGGCCTCAGGCACAAACGGCTCCCGATCTTTTCGGTTCAGTACCATCCGGAGTCATCACCCGGTCCTCACGACTCGAGATATCTGTTCGAGAGGTTTCTCGTGATGATGGAAAAGTTTAATTCAGCGAGAATTCCCCGACTGGGGAATTCTCGCTGAATTAAACCATTTGAACCCTTGAAACCACGTAAGATCCGGCGGCAAAATGCAGACCATGGAACATGGGGCGTCATATCTTCAGCTTTCAGAGCAGGAACTTGCCGAGCGGGTGAGGCGCGCCTACGATTTGATGAGGCCGTCATGCAGGCTCTGCCCAAGGGAGTGCGGCGCCGAACGTCTTGAAGGGGAGGCAGGGGCCTGCGGTGCGGACCATCGTCTCTTGATCTCGAGCTCGAATCTGCACCATGGCGAGGAACCCCCGATCTCGGGGTGGAGGGGCTCAGGGACCCTATTTCTTACGCATTGCAGCCTCTCCTGCCTCTATTGTCAGAACTACCCCATCAGTCAGTTGGGGCACGGCGTCGAGACGGAGGTGGAAGAACTGGCAGGAATGATGATCCGTCTGCAGGAACTGGGCGCCCACAACATCAACTGGGTGACTCCGACCCATGAGGCCGCTCATCTTCTCGATGGATTGCATAGGGCACGGCGTTCAGGTCTTGAAATCCCCATCGTTTATAACAGCAGCGGATATGACTCCCTGGATGTGCTGAAACTTCTAAACGGAGTTGTGGACATCTACCTGCCGGACATGCGCTATGCAGACGGCGGGATCTCCATGAAGTACTCGGGCGTCCCGGACTACCCTGAGGTGAATCGGAAGGCGATTCTGGAGATGCACCGTCAGGCGGGCGATCTCAGGCTGAATTCAGACGGGATTGCGGTGCGGGGGCTTCTGATCCGGCACCTGGTTCTTCCCTTGGATATGGCCGGCACGGAAAAGGTCCTGCGGTTTATTTCTAAAAAGGTATCGCCCGAGACGTCCATCAGCCTGATGAGCCAGTACTTCCCGGCGCACAAGGCCCCGGACATGGAGGATGTGATCAGCCGCAGGATTACGCCGGAGGAGTATGACAGGGCCAAGGCCTTGCTGAAGCAGTACGGCCTTACCCGGGGATGGATCCAGGAGATCTAATAAGGGGAAGTTTAAACCGTTCAAGCCGTTCAAGCGGTTTGAACCCTTGAACCCTTGAACCCTTGAACCCTTGAACCCTTGAACCCTTGAACCCTTGAACCCTTGAACCCTTTGAACTATTCATTATATGCCTAAACGAGATGACATCAAGAAGATCCTCCTGATCGGTTCCGGGCCCATCGTGATCGGGCAGGCCTGCGAGTTCGATTACTCGGGGGTACAGGCATGCAAGGCCCTGAAGGAGGAAGGCTTTCAGGTGGTGCTGGTCAACAGCAATCCGGCTACGATTATGACTGATCCGGAGTTTGCGGACCGGACCTACATTGAGCCGATCACCCTCTCGACCCTGAAAAAAATCATCGAGAGGGAGCGGCCCGATGCGCTTCTTCCGACCATGGGGGGACAGACGGCCCTGAACATTTCCATTGAACTTTCAAATGCGGGCATCCTGGATCAGTACGGAGTCAGGCTCATCGGCGCGGACATCCAAGCCATACGCAAGGCCGAGGACCGCGAGGAGTTCAGGGATGCCATGAAGCGGATCGGGCTGTCGCTCCCGAAGAGTGTCTATGTGGACAGCAAGAAAAAGGCCATGGAGTCGGCACATGAGATCGGGTTTCCGAACATCATCCGTCCTTCCTTCACCCTCGGCGGAACCGGGGGAAATATCTGTTACAACATGGAAGAGTTCGAATCCCACGTGGAATGGGGTCTGGATGCCAGCCCGATCCGGCAGATCCTGATCGAGGAGTCGGTCCTGGGCTGGAAAGAGTTCGAGCTGGAAGTCATGAGGGACCGCAAGGACAATGTGGTGATCGTCTGCTCCATAGAAAATTTCGATCCCATGGGGGTCCATACCGGGGACAGCATCACTGTGGCCCCGGCGCAGACCCTGACCGACAAGGAATACCAGATCATGAGGGATGCCGGGATCGCCATCATCCGGGAGATCGGCGTGGAAACCGGAGGGTCCAACGTCCAGTTCGCGGTTCATCCTGAGACAGGGGAACTGGTGGTGATTGAGATGAATCCGAGGGTTTCACGTTCCTCGGCCCTGGCCTCCAAGGCGACCGGGTTCCCCATTGCCAAGATCGCGGCCAAGCTTGCCGTGGGCTATACCCTCGATGAGATCCGGAACGATATCACCCGGGAGACCCCGGCCTCTTTTGAGCCCGTGCTGGACTACTGTGTGGTCAAGTTTCCGAGATTTACCTTTGAGAAATTCCCGGCGGCTGATGCCACGCTGACCACGCAGATGAAGTCCGTGGGCGAGGCCATGGCCATCGGAAGGACGTTCAAGGAGGCCCTGCAAAAGGCCATGAGTTCGATGGAAATCGACAGCTGCGGGTTTGAGGAGCGTGATGCGGACCCCGGCAAGATCCGCTCAGGCCTCAGGGTCCCCAATGCCGACAGGATCTGGATGATCGGGCAGGCCTTCCGGGGGGGGATGGGCCTGGAGGAGATCTATTCCCTCACGAAGATCGACCGGTGGTTTCTGCACAATATAAAGGAGATCATCGATTTTGAGGACCGCCTCCGGAAGGAACCCCACCTCGAAGCACTGCTGCGGGAGGCCAAGACCTACGGGTTTTCCGATCAGAGGATCGGGGAACTCCGAGGGCGGGAAGAGCGCCTGGTCCGTGAGATGAGAAAGAAGATGGGTATCCATGCAACGTTTAAGACGGTGGATACCTGCGCGGCTGAATTTGAGGCCCACACGCCTTATCTTTACTCGACCTATGAATCGGAGTGCGAGGCCGACCCCGGCAGCCGGAAGAAGATCATGATCCTGGGCGGAGGGCCGAACCGGATCGGGCAGGGGATTGAGTTTGATTACTGCTGCGTGCACGCCTCTTATGCCCTCCAGGAAATCGGCTATGAGACCATCATGGTCAACTGCAACCCTGAAACCGTGAGCACGGATTACGACACATCGGATCGTCTCTATTTCGAACCTCTGACCCTGGAGCACGTCCTGGAGATCGTCCGGACCGAAAAGCCGGACGGCGTCATCGTGCAGTACGGCGGACAGACCCCGCTGAAGCTCGCTATTCCCCTTGAAAAGGAAGGGGTATGCATCATCGGGACCTCTCCGGATGCCATAGACCGAGCCGAGGACCGTGAGCGTTTCCAAGGCCTGCTCCACAATCTGGGCCTGAAACAACCTGAAAACGGCACGGCCACTTCTCTTCAGGAGGCCCTGAAGATTGCAGGACGGATCGGGTATCCGGTTGTGGTCAGGCCCTCTTATGTCCTGGGCGGCAGGGCCATGATGATCGTCTATCATGACGAGGATATCCGGGCCTACATGGCCTCGGCCGTGCAGGCCTCTTCCATGCATCCCGTGCTGATCGATAAATTTGTCATGGACGCTATTGAGATCGATGTGGACGCCGTCTCCGACGGATGCGATGTGGTCATCGGCGGGATTATGGAACATATCGAGGAGGCCGGGGTGCACTCCGGAGATTCCGCGTGTTCGCTCCCTCCTTATTCACTGGACAAGGGTATCCTTGACGAGGTCCGGCGTCAGACCATGGCCATGGCCAAGGAGCTTAAGGTCGTCGGCCTGATGAACATCCAGTTTGCCGTGCACGGCAGGGATATCTTTGTCCTGGAAGTGAACCCCAGGGCGTCACGGACCATTCCGTTTGTCAGCAAGGCCATCGGGGTCCCCCTGGCCAAGCTGGGCGCGAAGCTCATGGCCGGGATGAAACTCTCCGAGCTTGGATTCACCAAGGAGCGTGAGATCCCCTACGTCTGCGTCAAGGAGGCGGTCTTTCCTTTCCTGAAGTTTCCGGGAGTGGATACCATCCTCGGCCCGGAGATGAAATCCACAGGTGAGGTCATGGGCATCGACCGCTGTTTCGGAAACGCCTATGCCAAGGCCCAGATCGCTTCCGGGACCTTGCTCCCCAGATCCGGAAATGCCTTTATCAGTGTTCGGAACAAGGATAAGCAGCCCATCCTCAAGACAGCGGAAAAGCTGGTCAGGATGGGGTTTAAGATCATCGCCACACGCGGTACGGCAGGCTTCCTTCAGGAACACGGCATAATCTCCGAGGTGGTGAACAAGGTCGTCGAAGAAAGGCCCCATATCGTGGACCGGATGAAAAATCATGAGATCGATCTGGTGATCAATACACCGACGGGGACGGCTGCCAAACTCGACTCCTATTCGATCCGGCGGACGGCCTTGACCTATTCCATTCCGTATTTTACGACCGTAGCAGGGGCGCGTGAAGCCGTCAACGGCATCGAAGCCATTCTGGGAGGAGAGATGAATGTCCTTCCATTGCAGGAATATCATCAATCAGGAGGTGAAGTCAAAAAATGAACGGTAAGGTTCCCATGACACCGGCAGGATTTGCAAAACTCAAGGAGCAGTTAAAAAAGCTCATGAACGAAGAGAGGCCTCGGATCATGCGGGATATCGAGGAGGCCCGAGCCCATGGAGACTTAAGTGAAAACGCCGAGTATCATGCGGCCAAGGAACGTCAGGGGTTCATAGAAAAGCGGATTGCGGAACTGAATTCCAAAATCGCAAGGGCCGAAGTCATTGATCCCACCAGGATCTCGACCGGGAAGATCAGCTTCGGCTCGGTGGTCACGCTCATCAACGTGGCCACGGAAAAAGAGGTCACCTACCAGATCGTGGGTGAAGATGAAGCTGAAATCAATGATGGTAAGATCTCCGTCTTTTCTCCGATGGCAAGGGCCATGATCGGCAGGGAGATCGGTGAAGAGATCGAGGTCCGGGCCCCAAGCGGCATTATTGGTTACGAGGTTCTGGATATCCGATGTCCAAAAAGTCCGTCAGACAAATGACCTCAGAGGTGATTGAGAATGAGGAGGTGTCCGCCGGTATTTTCCGGTTGACGCTCGCCGCAGACTCCTTTCCGGAAACCGCTGCCCCTGGACAGTTCATTATGGTCAGGACCTCCGATGGTGTGGACCCTCTCCTGCGCCGCGCCTTTTCCATCCATGATCTGATGGACCGCAGAATCAGGATCCTCTACAAGGTCGTGGGAAGAGGCACCGGCTGGCTCGCAAGAAGGAAAAAGAGAGACAGGATAGACTTGATCGGCCCCCTCGGGACGGGGTTTTCCGTTCCCAAGACGGTGAAGACCGCATGGCTGGTGGCCGGAGGCATCGGTGTCGCGCCGTTTCAGATGCTGATCCGGATTCTGCGTTCAAAACATATTGATACGACCCTCTTCTTCGGCGCCGGAACCGGGAACGAACTGGTTGGACTCCGGGATTTTGAGGAGCAGGGGATACCCCAGGTTCTTGCAACCGAAGACGGGAGCGCGGGGGAACAGGGGATGATCGTGGAGGTCTTCAGAAAAAGGATCCAACTTGCCCTCGGTTTACCGGGGAAGGCGAAGATCGACCGGTCGTGCCGGGTCTACGCCTGCGGCCCTCAGCCCATGCTCTTAGCTGTGGCCCGTTTATGCAGGGACTCGGGGGTCCAAGGGGAGGTCTCTATGGAGTCGGAGATGGGATGCGGCATTGGAACCTGCATGGGTTGTGTGATCCGTACGTCCAGGGGGTATGAGAGGGTCTGCAGGGAAGGCCCCGTATTCCCGGCGGAAGAGGTGCTTTGGGAGTGAATTTTTCAGCAGAAACTGAAAATTTCACTTGAAGGAAATTTATGAGATGAACAAGAGAAGATCCTCCTCAGCTCCGGACCTTACCGTCAACATCGGAGGCATCCGGATGAAGAATCCGGTGATCACGGCGTCCGGAACGTTCGGATACGGTGAAGAGATGTCCGAATTCTATGACCTTTCCTCTTTAGGCGGGGTCATGGTCAAAGGGCTTTCGCTGAATCCTCAGCCCGGGAACCCTCCCCCCAGGATCTGCGAGACCCCCGCAGGTATGCTCAACGCCATCGGGCTTCAGAATATCGGTGTCAGGGCATTTATAGAAGATAAACTCCCGCTGCTCAGGCGGCGGGAGACGCGCATCATCGCCAATATCTATGGACAGGACTGCGAGGAGTATGCCGAGGTCGCCCGCTGTCTCAATGACGCGGAGGGTGTGGACGGCATCGAGCTCAACATCTCCTGCCCCAATGTCAAGAAGGGGGGGATGGCCTTCGGTACCGACCCGGTCGAGACACGAAACGTCGTGAAAACGGTCCGCAAGGCGTGCAGGCTTCCGCTGATCGTCAAGCTCTCGCCCAATGTCACCGATATTAGCGAGTTCGCCCGTGCGGCCGAGGGGGAAGGGGCCGATGCCGTCTCCCTGATCAACACCCTGCTCGGCATGGCCATTGACATCCACAGCAGAAAACCCAAACTGGCCAACATCATGGGGGGGCTTTCCGGGCCGGCCATCCGTCCGGTGGCGCTCCGTATGGTTTATCAGGTTGCGCGGGCGGTCAAGATCCCGTTGATCGGGATGGGGGGGATCATGAATGCCGAGGATGCGGTCTCTTTCCTCCTGGCCGGCGCCACTGCCGTGGCCGTCGGTACCGCAAATTTCGTGGATCCCATGACCCCTCTCAAGGTCATTCAGGGGATCCGTGACTATATGATTCAATACGGCATGGCCTCCATGCGGGACCTGACCGGCGTTCTCTAAGTGGTCCTGTTCGTAAATATGGTGACGTACCGAGAGGGTCGTAGGGCGATCTCATCAAGGCGCGCGACTGAGGCGTACCCCTCTGGTACACCGCAAGGAGCGGAACGCCGAGGAGATCGCCCTACGGCACTCGAATGCCACCGTATTTACGAATAGGACCACTAAGGAGCCCTCTATGCGCTCCCCTTCAATATTTCTTATCCTCCCGCTTATCACCGGTTTTCTCGCGACGGCCTCGTGCGGGATCCGGTCACATGAATCCGGTGAAGCGCCGGTCACGATCCTTTACACCGGAAACGTCAACGGAGAACTGGAGCGGTGCGGGTGTTCTGAGGCGCAGCTCGGCGGCGTGGCCAGGAGAAAAACCCTGATTGATCGTCTCCGTTCCGATAACACGCTCCTCCTCGACTCCGGGGATATTTTTTTCGGATCCTTCCCGCCCCTCATCGGGAGCAGAACGTTCTACGGTTACAAGGCCTCTGCCATGGTCCGCGCCATGAGCCTCATGGGGTACGATGCCGCGATCCCCGGCGACTATGACTTTGCCCAAGGGGATGCCTTTCTCTTGGACAGAATCCGGGAAGCTTCATTCCCGTTCGTCTGCGCAAACCTGATCGGCCGTGACGGAACGAGCTGGGTCCCGTCATACCGGATCATCACCAAGGGCGGGCTTCGCATCTCCGTGACCGGGTTTCTCGACTCCACGGTATCGTCCCTGGTTTATCGAAGGTCCCTCGGTCATCTCATGATCGAAGACCCGGTCGAGGCCGCGAGGCGGGTCCTTCCGGAAATGAAGAAGAAGAGCGACATGACGGTCGCGCTGATTCATTTCAACGTGATGGATGTCAATAAATTTCTGGAGGCCTTCCCCGAGATAGATGTCGCGGTCATCGGCCATGCCTCAGGGGACGGGACACCTGAAAGGATTGCCGGAACCATCGCCGTTGCCGGGGAGGACCTCGGGAAGTCTTTGGGGGAGCTCAGCCTGACCGTCATCCGGGGAAAAGGGGTCGTCAATTTCAGAGGCGCCCTGGTCCCGGTCTCGGAGGATATCCCCCTTGATGAAAAGGCGCAGAACGAGGTGACGCGCTTTTATCAGACGGTCAGAGAAGAACGGCTCTCGGAGGATCTCTCTTTTCTTCCAGCCGCGCCCGGTGATGCGGGATATGCAGGGGCAAAGCAGTGTGCAGGCTGCCATCCTCTGAACTTCCGGACATGGTCCGCCACCCCGCATGCCTTTGCCTTCGAGACCCTGAAGAATAAAAAATCCGAGTTTGATCCGGAGTGCGTGGTATGCCATGTCGTGGGGTACCGTACACCAAGCGGTTTCCTGGGCGAGAGCAAGACCCCGCATCTCTCGGGTGTGCAGTGCGAATCCTGCCATGGGCCCGGCGGAGCCCATCTCGATGGAGAACCGATTCCATCGAAAGTTTCAGAGGACCGATGCAGGACGTGCCACAACGAGATTCATAGTCCGGCATTCGATTTTCCCCTCTATCTCGAACGTTCGAATCCATGCAGCGCGCACGGACTCTAAAGGAGTGTCACAGGCTGAAGACGGCGACGAAAGGATTTTGAATGGACCTTCGGTTTTTGGTTTTATATGTTTTGCAGTAATGACAGAAAAAAAATAAATAAAGTTGACATTTTTTCCTTGCAATCCTTTTTTCGTTATGCTATTTTGAGTTAGAGAGTTTATTTAACTCTCTGTCATAGGGGTTAATGGTTAACCCCACGTTTTTATATCTCCGTTGTTTTTATCAACAACACAAAGGAGGAAAGAAAATGGCAAAAGCAAAGAAGAGGACAGCAAAGAAAGCAGTAAAGAGAACGGCAAAGAAAAGGGGAGCGAAGAAGGCCGTCAGGAAATCAGCCAAGAAGGCCACCAAGCGCTGCATGGCCAAGACCAAGGATGGGAAACAGTGCAAGAACCGAGCAAAGGCTCCCTCAAAGCTTTGCAAGACCCATCAGAAAAAGAGATAAACGGATCTTTCTGGATGCTCAGACAAACCCTCCTTGTCTGAGCATCCAGAACCCATTCCCCTTCCAGCGGTTCTTTTAATTTTTCCTTATTTTCCCCACGATCGATCTTCTCAGTGGTCCTGTTCGTAAATATGGTAACGTACCGAGAGGGTCGTAGGGCAGTCTCATCAAGGCGAGC
>MNYV01000071.1 GCA_001873285.1 Nitrospirae bacterium CG2_30_53_67 | reverse complement strand
AGATCGCAGAGAAAAGATGTAACTGGCTAAAACCAATTGCAAAGACACGCTCCACAGAAAGAGCGGAGGGCACGGAGGAAATTGTTCCCCTCACCCTGCCCTCTCCCACGCTGGGGCGAGGGAAAAACTCTTTGTGATTTCCGCGCTTCCCATTGGGAGAGGGGAACGCTGGGGAACGACTCTGGATTGTCCGATCCAGTCGGGCAATGACAGTTGGATCCCCCGGTCGCGCCGGAGGATGACAAAAAAAGAACCTGGGAATGATCAACGCCCCCTCTCCCTTGCTCTCTCCAATTCTGTGAAAAGGAAACAATGGACACAGGTAAAGAGCTTGGAATATATCAAAATTTATCCCTTGGTCAGGAGATTGGCCCTGACTCGTTTGCGAATTTGTCGGGCGATAGCCACTGCTTTTTCAGCCTCATCACGATCTATGGGTTCCCAATCACCGGGATAGCGAGCCTCAATGCTGTACCGGTTCAAAACCAGCACATCACTAATTTCTATATCAAGCGTAATCTTTCCCGCAACACGTTGCATTAATAAGCGCAGGTCATGTGTTTTTGGAAAATCGACAGATAAGGATACAAGAAGCGCTTTGAGATATTTTTCAGCGCATTGTTGAGCATGAAAACATACCGTATCAAATGGGCAGTCAACCTCAAGTGTCAAGGTATGTTCAGCGTTTCTGAAATCGTTTTCGGCTTTTTCAATCCACCGAGCGACTTCTTCTGAATTCTCAGGCCGTTCGCTCATAGAGCACTTCTCCCTCGCGCAGCGCCGGACGGATGATCGTTCCTATCTGGTCACGGTGCTTTTCGATTTCTTCAGGAGTCACAACGATCAGATCCACCGGGACTTCCACCCCGACAAGTGCAAGGTCCATTGCCGTTGCCTTGCTTCGACGTGACCCTTCAATCTGCATAACGACTAAGAGATCCACATCACTATCCGGTCCAGGCGACCCATGGGCATAGGACCCGAAAAGGATGATCTTTTCCGGATTAAAGCGCTCGACGATCCTCTTTATAATTTCGTTAAGGGCTTTTCGTTCGTATGGTTTCAACTTCATCCCGTTGCCCCCAATATTATGCTGATTTTTCGTTTGGTCAGCAACCAGAATAGAGCTCTGCTATTCAAAATAATGAAAGGTCTTGAACCCGCCGTTCTTGCAATACTCATCTTTTTTCGCTTCCTGGATATCTTCCCGGACCATCTCGGCAACCATATCGGAAAAACTGATCTTCGGCTTCCAGCCGAGTTTTTCTTTGGCTTTGGTGGGATCTCCCAGAAGACTCTCCACCTCTGTAGGCCTGAAGTAACTCGGGTCGACTTCGACCAAAACTTTGCCGCTCTTGGAATCAATACCCTTCTCATCCACTCCCTTACCTTCCCACCGGATCTCTATGTCAACCTCCTTGAAAGCCATCTCGACAAACTCTCGCACCGAATGCTGCTCGCCGCTGGCGATCACATAGTCATCCGGCTCGGGCTGCTGCAGGATCAGCCATTGGGCTTCTACGTAATCCTTGGCATGGCCCCAGTCCCTTCTGGCGTTGAGGTTCCCCAGGAAGATTCGATCTTGAAGACCGAGATGGATCCGGGACACGGCCCGGGTGATCTTACGCGTGACAAATGTTTCCCCGCGAATGGGTGATTCGTGGTTGAAGAGAATCCCGTTACAGGCGTAGATACCGTAGGCCTCGCGGTAGTTGACACAGATCCAGTAGGCATAGACCTTGGCCGCCCCGTAAGGGCTCTGAGGATAAAAAGGCGTGGTTTCTGTTTGCGGAACTTCTCTCACCTTCCCGTACATCTCGCTGGTGGAGGCCTGGTAGAATCTGCATTTTTTCTCCAGATTCAGTATGCGCAAAGCCTCGAGCAGGCGAAGCGTTCCGAGGGCGTCGGCATTGGCCGTGTACTCAGCCGTTTCAAAGGAGACCTTGACATGGCTTTGTGCGGCAAGGTTGTAGATTTCATCCGGCTGGGTTTCCTGGACAATGCGGATCAGGTTGGTCGCATCCGTCATGTCGCCATAATGCAGATGGAATCGGCTCTCTTTCTCGTGCGGGTCCTTGTATAAGTGATCAATTCTATCCGTGTTGAACAGCGAGGCGCGGCGCTTGATCCCGTGAACGTTGTAACCCTTTTTCAACAGAAGCTCCGCCAGGTAGGCCCCGTCCTGGCCCGTGATGCCGGTAATAAGCGCTATCTTCATGGATCACTCCTTGTCTTCGCCTTCAAGAGCGACTCATCATTGCCTTAGAGAAATACGATATCGCAGACCCCACCATCAGGAAAATACCAAAGGCCACAATAAAAACAATCCAACCCGAAAAACTATGGTAAAAACCCTGTGCGTATTCAAGACTCCAATAATGAGCAATCATCCCCGTTGCGGCGATCCGTACCCAGTTCATAAACACGGCGATAGGAAACGAACTGAGAACAATGAGGGATCTCCGTAGAAATCCTTTCTGGCTGATGTAGGCATAAATCATGGCGAGCGTGAAGAGTGAGACCAGAGAGCTGATCCCACTGCAGGCCTCGGCCACTTGTAGTGTGGTTTCGGGCAAATAAATGATGTTCCCTTCACCGTGGACCGGGATGGAAAACAATTGTATGAACGCCACGCCGAATGTGGACGAAAGAAGTTGCAGCTTCCTGGATATGGCCGCGTAAAGGATTGTCGGGATAGGGACCATCATTAAAAGGAGAAATAACGGGAAGGAAAGCTTCTTGGTGAGCGCCGATCCGAAGTTCAACCAGACGACCGAAATAATCAAAAAAACAAAAGTTAGCTCGACGGCAAAGCGAGATTTGCCTCCCACGGCGACAATCCAGATGAGAGAACTGATCAGGAGCATAGGCAGACCGCCCCTGTATGAAGGCACTATTTCTGTCTCGGCCAGGGTCTTTCGCTTATCCCAGATGAGATAAGCAATAACAAAGGGGATCAGGGGGCTGTGGGTGTAGGTCGGGTTCTCGGTCCAGAATTCAACCACCTTCCCGGCGAAGGGCTGAAACAACCAGGCCAGTAGACCCAGGCAGGCCAGGCACAACAGGAGCGGGGACAGGGAATCATTCTTGGTAATGTTCGTTGCACCAGTCATATCTTCTGCACCTTTCACGTGTCTTTTCCGGGAAGCTCGCTCTGCAGGAACGGTATGGTTTTCTGGACAAAATCTCGTATCCTTTGTTCGGCCTGCTCCATGTTTTCGGACGGCCCCACCGCCGTGATGAACCGGACCAGGGCGCCGTCGGTCCTTCCTCGGACCACCGCATCCCAGAAAAGATAAAACCTTTCCATCCAGTCGTTCTGAATGATACGGCCCCTCTCCTGGTACCAGTAGATGACAATCTGCTTCTCCTCACCGCTGGCCAGACGAATCAGATTGATGTTCTGGGACGGCTCCTGCTGGCCGGCTTGCCCTCGGCCGGCCGGGGCCTGCCACCAGGGAACCGCTTCATGCGATAGTATTGCGTTCCCGCCTCCCGGCAGACACCCGACGGGGGTGTGAATCAACGGCATCTCGTTTTGAGAATTTACATACCCCACGTAGAGATGAACCGCGTAGCCCTTAGGGGAAAGATAAGTTCGGTTGAGGTAATCCGTCAGTTCGAGTTCGTCCAGGATTTCTTGATCTATGGGAGCATCCTCTGTTGACTTATACTCTCCGATGGTCCTTGGGAATGCCTGCCGGAGGTTGGTGGGCCCTGGAATGTATTCCCTTTTCTGAACAAACCCGCTGACAAGAATGAGAAGCCCCAGAATGGCCAGGCTGATCAGAAGGGAGGATGTCTTGGGCAGGTAACTCCGTTTCCCTATTGTGTCTGCGATGGGATGATCTCTAATGGTCTTGATTTCAGATCTTTCCGTATCTTGATTCATAAATACTCCTGAGAAAACTCTAAAAACGATTGCTCTTTAGTGTGCGATCCAATGAACATGAAAAAGCTCCTTAGCATTTCCCCCTCTCCTTTATCCTCTCCCACGCGGGGAGAGGAAATGACGGGTGAAATCCTCTCCCACTCCGGGAAGAGGGGAAGACTATTTGTGATTCCCGCTCTTCCCACCGGGGAGAGGGGAATGAATCCAAATCGGGCGGCTGGTTTCGATCATGCTCATTCTTCTCGTCCGTCCTCATTCAGTATATGTAAAAGATAGCGGCCGTAGTCGTTTTGGGAGAGTGGGAGGGCAAGGCGCTCAAGCTGGCCGGCGGT
>MNYV01000070.1:5411-17462 GCA_001873285.1 Nitrospirae bacterium CG2_30_53_67 | reverse complement strand
ATTTTTTCAATTGCTTTTTCATGGTTTGATTCACCATATAAAGTAACTTACCAGAATAAGTTTTTGTTGTCAATTAGAATGTCCTGGCCTAAATTCCGCGATAGAAATTCCAAAATTATTCCCTCTCCCTTGATGGGAGAGGGCAGGGTGAGGGTGAATCGTTTTCACCTTTAAGGTTACCCCTCCCCCACACCCCCTCCCGCGAGGGGAGGGGGATTTTCTTGGAAAACAATTTTCTATCTCTGTTTTTGGGGGTCAAAGTGCTGTGGTCAAAGTACATTTTTTTATTGACATGCGGCGAGACTGCATGATAAATAGGAATGAACATTCATTCTCTTATGCGCGGTGAAGTCATGAAAAGACCTAATAAACGAGACAAGATCGTTCGCTCGTCTCTGGAGCTTATCGCTGAAAACGGCTTTCACGGCGCGCCTATGTCTATGATCGCCAGGCGTGCAAAAGTCGGCGCCGGAACCATCTATCGCTACTTTGCGAACAAGGATGTACTGATAACAGACCTCTATCAGGAGCTTGAAGAGAGGCTATACCCTGTCATCCTGGAGAGGTACGCTCAGGACAAACCGATCAGGGATCGTTTTCTTCACCTCGGCACGGCGCTGCTCCGCTACTTTATCGAAAACCCTCTCGATTTCCGCTATCTGGAACAATTCCACAATTCTCCCTATGGTGTACAGTATCGACGGGATAAAATTCTGGGGGAAAAGGAAGGATGCGATGTTTTTCGAGAACTCTTCGAAACCGGGGTCTCTCAACAGGTGATAAAAGATCTTCCCTTGGTCATCCTCTTTGCCCTGGCCTTCGGTCCCTTGGTTGCTGTGGCCAGGGATCATATTCTCGGATTTGTAGCCCTGGATGAGGGTCTGATTACCTGGACCATTGAAGCGTGCTGGGACGGAATCAAGAGATAGGGAGTCTGTTAAACTCTCAATAGGAAGGGAAAAACACCCATGCGAGTTCTCAATCAGATGGTTTTCACAACTCTGCTGCCGGCAGCTTTACTATCCGGTCTTTTGGCAGTAAGTTGCGGACGCCGGCAGAAATCTCCTCCGCCGCCCCCTGTTTCTGAAGTCTCCACGGTGACGGTGCAAACCCAAAAGATCGCCCTGACCACGGAATTGCCCGGCCGAACCGCGCCGTTTCGCATTGCGGAAATCAGGCCCCAGGTCAGCGGCCTGATACTGAAACGCCTGTTTACGGAAGGTTCCCATGTCCAGGCCGGGCAGGCGCTCTATCAGATTGATCCCGCTCCTTTTCAGGCGGCGCTCGACAATGCCGAGGCCGCCCTGGCCAGGGCCGAGGCCAGCCTGCCTGCGCTCAAATTGAGGGTCGAGCGCTTCGAGGCGCTGCTTGCCGACAAGGCGGTCAGTCAGCAGGACTACGACGATGCGGCCGCCGCCCTGGCCCAGGTCGAGGCCGATATCCGGTATTGGAAAGCGACCGTGGAGACGGCCCGCATCAACCTGGGATATACCAAGGTCACGGCGCCCATCTCCGGACGCATCGGCAAATCCAGCGTCACCGACGGCGCCATGGTCACGGCATACCAACCCCCGGCCTTGGCGGTCATTCAACAACTGGATCCCATTTATGCGGATGTGCCGCGATCCACCACCGAACTGCTGCGCCTGAAGCAGCGTTTGAAGGACGGCCGTCTCAATCATGATGGAGCCAACCAGAACAAGGTCAAGCTCATCCTGGAAGACGGCGCCCCCTATCCCCATGAAGGGACTCTGCAATTCAGCGATGTCACGGTGGACCCGACCACCGGTTCCGTGATTCTGCGGGTTGTCTTTCCCAATCCTGAAGGCATTCTCCTGCCGGGCATGTTCGTCCGGGCGGTGATCAAGGAAGGCATCAACGAGCAGGCCGTCCTTATTCCTCAGCAAGGGGTGTCCCGCAACTCCAAGGGGAATCCCTTCGCCCTGGTCGTGGATGCCGAAAGCAAAGCCGGACTGCGGATGCTCACGATTGACCGTGAAATCGGCGGCCAATGGCTGGTTTCGGCCGGCCTTGCTCCCGGCGACCGGGTGATCGTCGAGGGGCTGCTGATGCTGCGGCCCGGAACGGTGGTGAAAGCGGTTCCCTTTGATCCCACGCAAGCCGGGCAGGGTCCGGCGGCCGGCCCCGGCGCGACGGCCCCAAAAACGCGGTGAAGGAGGGGTGTGATGTTATCCAAATTCTTTCTGGACCGGCCGGTCTTCGCCTGGGTCATCGCCATCGTCATGATGACGGCCGGCGGGCTTGCGATCTACAAAATGCCCGTATCGCAGTATCCCCCCATTGCCCCGCCTTCCATCGCCATCGATGCCTTTTTCCCCGGGGCCTCGGGCGAGACCGTGGAAAACACCGTGACCCAGATCATCGAACAGAAGATGACCGGCCTGGACGATATGCTCTACCTCTCCGGGACCAGTTCTTCGTCCGGCGCCTCTCGGGTCGAGATGACCTTTGCCCCGGGGACCAATCCGGATGTCGCCTGGTCCAAGGTGCAGAACAAGCTGCAGCTTGCCATGGCCAGCCTGCCTGATGTGGTACAGCGCTCCGGCGTCATGGTCAGCAAATCAACCCGAAACTACCTGATCATCGTCGGGCTGATCTCGGAAGACGGCAGCATGGACGGCGATGACCTGCGGGACTATGCCCAGTCCAATCTGGAAATGATCCTCTCCCGGGTGCCGGGGGTGGGGGAGGTACAAAATTTCGGATCCCAGTATGCCATGCGGGTCTGGATCAACCCCGATAAGCTGACCAACTACCGCCTGACGATGGAAGATGTCATCCTGGCGCTCAGGGCCTATAACGTGGAGGTCTCGGCCGGTCAGTTCGGCGGGGCGCCGGCCGGCAAAGGCCAGCGCCTGAACGCCGCCATCATCGTCCAGCATCTGCTTAAGACCCCGGAGGAGTTCGCCGCCATTCCCATTCTCACCAACCCGGACGGCTCGGTGGTCCGCATCAAGGACATCGGACGGACGGAACTGGGGGCCGAGCGTTACGATGTCGCAGCCAATTACAACGGCAAACCCTCCGCCGCCATGGCCATCCGTCAGGCTGCCGGCGCCAATGCCCTGGATACGGCCGATGCCGTCAAAAAGAAACTAAAAGAGATGAGCCGCTATTTCCCCCCCGGCATGAAGGTGATTTATCCCTACGATACCACCCCCTTCACCCAGGTGGCCATCGAGGAGGTGGTCAAGACCCTTTTTGAAGCGGTCCTGCTGGTCTTTTTGATCATGTATCTTTTCATGGGCAACATCCGGGCCACCCTCATCCCCACCATCGCCGTGCCGGTGGTGCTGCTCGGGGCCTTCGCGGTCTTAGGGGCCTTCGGGTTCTCCATCAACATGTTGACCATGTTCGCCATGGTGCTGGCCATCGGCCTCCTGGTGGATGACGCCATCGTAGTGGTGGAGAACGTGGAGCGGATCATGGCCGAGGAGGGGCTTTTGCCCAAGGAGGCCACGGCAAAGTCCATGGACCAGATCACCAGCGCCCTGGTCGGCATCGGGCTGGTCCTCTCGGCGGTCTTCGGCCCCATGGCTTTTTTCCAGGGCTCCACCGGGGTTCTCTACCGCCAGTTTTCCGTCACCATCATCGCTTCCATGCTCCTTTCGGTCCTCGTGGCCCTGATCCTGACCCCGGTCCTCTGCGCCTCGTTTCTTAAACCGATACCAGCCGGGCATGAACCGTCGGATAACGCGGTCTTTTTTCTGCGCCCCTTTTTCAGGCGGTTTGACCGGATCTTTTTTCGGGTCAGAGACCTCTATGTAGGAGTCGTTCATGGCTCCTTCTCAAAGAGATTACGTTACCTAATTATCTATCTTTTGATCGTGACGGCCGTAGGGTTTTTGTTTCACCGGATGCCCACATCCTATATCCCGGATGAAGATCAGGGAATTCTACTGGTCCAGGCCATGCTTCCGTCGGGGTCCACCCTGGAGCAGACCGAGGCGGTCATGAAAAAAGTGAGGGACCATTTCCTCGATCATGAAAAAGAAGGGGTTGAATCCCTCATTACCGTTGCAGGGATGAGTTTTGGCGGCCAAGGGCAGAACATGGCCCTGGGCTTTGCCAAACTCAAGGATTGGAAGCTCCGCCGCCAGCCGGATCTGAAGGTCAAGGCCATCGCCGGCAGGGCCATGGGGGCCTTTTCCCGGATAAAAGAGGGCATGGTTTTCGCCTTCCCGCCGCCCCCGGTCATCGAACTGGGGATGGCCACCGGGTTTGATTTCCAGTTGCAGGACCGCGGCGGCCTGGGGCACGAAAAACTGATGGCGGCCCGCAATCAGCTCCTCGGCATGGCCATGCAGGATCCGCTGCTGGTCAGGGTCCGGCCCAACGGCATGGAGGACGTGCCCGAATACCGGATTGACGTGGATTGGGAAAAGGCCGGCGCCCTCGGCGTTCCGATCACCTCCATCCACAACACCATCGCTGCGGCCTTCGGCAGCGCCTATGTCAACGACTTCATTCAGGCCGGCCGGGTCAAAAAAGTCTATGCCCAGGCGGATGCCCCTTATCGCATGCTGCCCCGGGATCTGGAAAAACTCTATGTGCGTAACACCGTGGGCGGGATGGTTCCCTTCTCTTCCTTTGCCTCCGGCAGATGGGCCATGGGTACTCCCAAGCTCGAGCGCTACAACGCCTTTCCTTCCATCAACATCTGGGGCGAGCCGGCGCCGGGCCACAGCACCGGCGAGGCCATGGCCGCCATGGAGGAAATCGTCTCGAAGCTGCCCCAGGGGATCGGCTTTGACTGGACCGGGCTCTCCTATCAGGAGCGGATGGCAACGGCCCAGGGTCCGATTCTCTACGCCTTTTCCATCTTTGTGATCTTCCTTTGTGTGGCCGCCCTGTATGAAAGCTGGACCATCCCCTTTGTCAATATGTTGATGCTGCCGCTGGGTGTCTTCGGCGCGATACTGGCCGCTTCACTACGGGGGCTGCCCAATGATGTCTACTTCCAGATCGGGTTCCTGACCACCCTCGGTCTTTCGACGAAAAATGCCATCCTGATCATTCAGTTCATCAAGGAACGGATGAGGCATGGAGGGAGCCTTATTGATGCAACGCTTGGCGCCGTCAAAATCCGATTCCGGCCTGTCATCATGACCTCCCTGGCTTTTTTCTTCGGCACCCTGCCGCTGGCCATCGCCGCCGGCGCCGGCGCCGGCGCAATGAATGCCATCGGCACGGCTGTCACCGGCGGGATGCTCTCCGCCACATTCATTGATCTGATTTTTATCCCGATCTTCTTTGTCCTTGTCTCACGAATATTCAAAAGGAAACCAAGAGGGGGAACCCCTGAACACCCTATTGAATCCACCGGCCCTCAGGAGGCGCGTTAACATGAGAAGAAAGATAGTAGTTATACTGGGCGTGTTCGTTTTCATGGGCGGCTGTACCCTGGCCCCGAAATATACCCAGCCCTTGGCGCCGATCCCGGACCAGTGGCCGCAGGGATCGGCCTACGAGAAGGCGCAGGCGGCCTCCGGAGCAGCGAAAATCCCGGAGCTCTCGCGGCAGGAGTTTTTCACCGACCCAAAACTGCAAAAGATTATCGAGATGGCTCTGAACAACAATCGAGATCTGCGGGTCGCCGCCCTGAACGTGGAAAGGGCGCGGGCCCTGTACGGCGTACAACGGGCCGAGCTGTTCCCGTCGGTCAATGGGACGGCAACGGGAAGCAAACAACGGACCCCTGCCAATGTCATGGGTTTCCCGCAAGCATTGACCATCGAGCGGTATGATGTCAAGCTTGGTATCAGCTCATGGGAGCTTGACTTTTTCGGCCGTATCCGCAGCCTCAAAGACCGGGCCCTGGAGACGTATCTGGCCACGGATGAGGCCCGCCGCAGCGCACAGATTGCCCTGGTCTCCGAGGTGGCCAGGGTTTACCTGACCCTTGCCGCCGACCGGGAAAATCTCAAACTGGCCCGGTCCGCCCTGGAGACCCAACAGGACGCATACGGTTTAGTTCAAAAGCGATATGACGTTGGTGTCGCGTCTGGACTGGATCTGAATCGGGCGCAAATCACACTGGATACGGCTCGGGGAGATGCCGCCCGCTACACGCAACTGGAGGCCCAGGACCAAAACGCTTTGAACCTTCTGGCCGGCACACCGGCGCCGGAGGAACTGCTGCCGGCGGACCTGGAGAGCATCACTCCGCCCCGGGAGATTTCGCCGGGGCTCTCCTCCGAGGCGCTGTTGCGACGGCCGGATATCATGGCGGCGGAACATCAACTGAAAGGGGCCTACGCCTTTATCGGCGCGGCCAGGGCGGCATTTTTTCCCCGCATTTCTCTGACGACCTCAGTGGGAACCGCAAGCGACGAGCTGTCCGGTCTTTTCGGCTCCGGGACCGAGGCATGGAGCTTCACCCCGCAGATCACGGCGCCGATTTTTGATGCCCGGACCTGGGCCGCGTACAGGATCAGCAAGACGGATCGGGAAATCGCCCTGGCCCAATATGAGAAGACCATCCAGACGGCCTTCAGGGAGGCGGCCGATGCCCTTGCCGTGCAGGGCGGCATCAATCAGCAGGTCTCGGCGCAGCAATCTCTCGTGGATGCGGTCGCAGAAACCTATCGCCTCTCAAGTCAACGCTATGCCAAGGGGATTGACAGCTACCTCGGTGTCCTGGAGGCTGAGCGATCCCTCTATGCGGCGCAGCAGGGGCTTGTCACCCTCCGTCTGGCCAAGTTCGCAAACCAGGTGAGGATGTACGCGGTATTGGGCGGCGGCGGTGAGTGAACCATGACGTCATCGTGCAGAGGATCCGCCGGAGGGGAGTCTCTCCTCTGTTGTCTGCATATCCCGGTCCCGGTTTTCTTCGTCGATCAACTTGACCCCGTCCATCAGGAGGCCCATGGTCGTCTTTGCGATATTCATCACCTTGGACTGAATGCCGTGCCTGATTTTGAAATTCCCGGCGTTCCAGTGGAGCATCCGGTTGAAGGCCTTCTCGCCGTCGAGACCGTCGGTGTATGCAGCGGTCACCTCGCCACGGGAAAAGAAGACCTCTCCATGGTTTTCTTCGGTGTCCGGATGGATCTCAACCTTGGCGGTTTTCAGACCGAGATTCAGTATCTGGGCAATATCCTGGAGCGGCATGTCTTCAAGCCGTCCCTTGATCCCACTTTCCTTGTCCGGATCCCGGCGGATCTTCTTCTCTCTTTTTAGAAGGGTGTTGATCTTCAGGGAAAGTTCTTCCAGGTCGAAGGGTTTCGTGATGTAATCCATGGCGCCGAGCCTTAATCCCTGGATACGGTCATCGGGATCCTTATGGGAGGAGAGGAAGATGAAGGGGATATCACTGAATGCCGGGTCCTGAGACAGGGCCCTGCACAGGGTATATCCATCCATGAGCGGCATCTCCACGTCCGAGACAATCAGGCTGGGTCTTTTTTGTTTGATGAGCATGATGGCCTCGGCGCCGTTTTCCGCGGTCATGACTTCGAAGCCTTCGTTGACCATGTGAAGTTTGATCAGGGTCTGTATGTACTTTTCATCATCCACCACCAGGAGGCGCTCCTTGCTGTCGGCATTCCGTTTCCAGTCTTCCTGAATGACGCTTAGAAAGATCTCAACCACCTCCGGATCGTAAATGGTTCCGGCTTTCTGTTGGATCTCTTCCACCGCCGAATCTCCGTTCATGGCCTTCCGGTAGGGACGGTCGGTGGTCATGGCCACGTAAGAGTCGACCACGGAGAGGATTCGGGCGCCGAGCGGGATCTCGCGTCCCTTGAGTCCCGAAGGATACCCGCTCCCATCGTAGCTTTCATGGTGGTGCTGGATGACCTGATCAACCCGCCAGGGGAGGTTCAGCCTTTTCAGTAATTTCAGGCTGGTCTGGCAGTGGTCCTTGATGCTCATGAGTTCGTCTTCCGTCAGCTCTCTGGTCTCGTTTAAAATCTGCTGCTTGACCCCGATCTTTCCGAGATCACGCAGAAGGCTTCCAAGGGTGATGGAATCGATCATTTTTCTGTTCAATCCCATTCTCTCCGCAATCTGCCGTGAAAGCTTCATGACCGTATGGGTGTTGCCTGAAAAATATTTATCATCAATCTCAAGGATGCCGACCAGAAGATCCGTGAGGTTGAAGAAAAAATCCTTGATCCGCATCTCTTCCGGATCTTCCGGGGTTTCCAGGCCCTTTTTCATGGTGGAATGGATCAGGAGCCGCCGCAGATCATCGAGATGGAGGATGTAATCCGAAGCGCCGTAATGCAGCACATCGTCTGACGTGCGGATGGTCTTGAAGTTCGTGAGAAGGATGACCTCGGTTTCAGGTCTTAGATGCTGTATATTTTTTTTGAGGCTCAGACCGTGAACACCCTCTCCGAGAGGAGAAATCATGACCAGAGAGAACGGGTTGTCCTTGATGAGCTTCAAGGCCTCCTGGTCATTGGAACAATCCGTGATTTTAAGATCTCGTGTACTGAACAGACTCTTGAGGATTTTTATTTCGGCAGGGTCCGGACTGACGATCAGCACATCATTGGCCATCTTGCAACCCTTTTTTGGAGTCGGTATATCCAGTGGGATTGAAAAACGCCCGGTTTTCTACGGTCTTATCCCTTAAATGCGATATACTTTGAAAAGAATTTCTCTGCCTTGCCTGAATGCTGTTAGATATATTTTATTTCAAAAGGGGTATTTAAGCAATATTTTTCTTTAAACATATTTCTCTTTACTCTTGCAAACTTTTATGCCCGGCCGCAAACCGCTGATTTTCCCCTTGACAAGTTGAATCATAATTCATAATATGAATATCATTTCATTCCTTATGCGGATCATCAATTATGATTGACTCGTAAAAAGTTTTATTTCCCCTCTATTGGGAGGGGATGAAGGGGAGGGGGGGTATAACAGGCTGAATTCATATAATTTCCCACCCTCACCCTTCCCCTCTCCCATCAAGGGAGAGGGAGGTTTTGGACTTTTACGAGATCATCAATCATGGTTAGGTTGAATTTTATGAGAAACACAAGGCCTCCGAGAAAAGAGCGTGAATACCGGCAGCGCCGGTCGGAGATTCTCAAAACGGCCCTGGCGCTCTTTTCCGAAAAGGGGTTTCACGGGACCTCCATGCAGGAGATTGCGGAGAAATCGGAATTCGCCGTGGGGACCCTCTATAATTTCTTTGCCAATAAGGACGAGATCTACAAGACCCTGATTACGGACACGGCTGATCAATTTCATTTTAGCCTCATGAAGGTGCTTCAGACCCGCACCGGAGAAGTGAAAAGGCTCAAGGCCTGCGTGGAGGCCAAGACCCGCGTCTTTCTTGAAAATATGGATTCGGTCCGCATCTACTTCGCTGAGACCCAGGGGGCGACCATCCATATCAAGACCGGCCTGGACCAGGAGATCAGAACACGGTATGAGGAGTATCTTCAGAAACTGGCCGGCGTCTTTCAGAGCGGGATGAAGAAGAAACTCTTTAGAGAACAGGATCCTTACCTTTTAGCCCTGACGTTGGACAGTATCTCTACAGCCTTTTTAGTGGCGCACATGGAGAGTCCTGACAGACATCCATTTGACGCAGAGACGATCATGGATATATTTTTAAACGGCGCTTCAAAAACGGGGGGGGCAGGCAATGAAAAAATGGATATGGCTTTTCGTATGGATACTGATCAGACTCCCTCTCCCTCCGGCGCTCTTCGGGGCCGAAGAAGGGGCGAATCCGGAAGGTAAAGAAGAAACAGCCGAGGCGTCTGCTCCGGCTTCCCACCTCACCCTTGAGGAGGCGGTCCGGATCGCGTTGGAGAAAAACAGCGAGATCAAGATAGCCGAAAGCTCCGTGGCCGCGGCAAAGGCCCGTGCCCGAAGCGCCTCGGCCGATCTCCTGGCGAAATTCGAGACCGGCTACAGCATGACCCGCCTCTCCGATGACCCGGAGGCCGTCTTCGGAGCCAATCCGGCATTCATCATCGGCAGCAAACCGAACTACCGGTGGACCGTGGGTTTTGCACAGCCCATCTTCACGGGTTTTGCCCTGACCACCGCTCACGAGCTCGCCGAACTCGGGGTGGATACGGCTAAACTGGAAAAGGAGGAGGTCAGGGAAGAGATCATCCTCAGGACCAAGGAGGCCTATTTCCAGCATCTTCTGGCCGGCCGTTTCCGCAGCGTGGCGGAAGACGCGGTGAAAAGACTCAGAAGCCACCTCAAGGACGCCCAGGCCATGTATGATGCAGGGATGATCCCCAGGAATGATCTCTTGAAATCCGAGGTTCAGCTCGCCGATGCCGAGCAGGAACTGGTCAGGGCGGGCAACCGAGAGGAACTCACCCGGTCCAATCTGAATCTCCTGCTCAAACGGGGAATCAATGATGATCTCCTTTTGGAAGATATCCTCTCCTGGACGCCCTATGCGCCGTCCCTGGAGGAGTCCCTTCGTCAGGGCCTGGAGAAAAGGCCCGAGGTCCACGTGATGGAGGTGACCGTGGAACAGGCCGGGAAGTCGGTCAGGCTGGCGAGAAGTCATTACTATCCGGGTGTCATGCTGGTCGGGGAGTACTATCGTCAGGGCGATAACGCCGAAGTCAATGGAAACGATTTCACCAACACCAAGAATGCCTTGATCGGTCTTGAGGCCAAGTGGACCTTCTTCGAGTGGGGGAAAACCGGGGACGATGTGGCGCAGACCCTCTATGAAAAGGAGAAAGCCGAGGAGTCCCGAAACCGGCTGAGAGACAAGGTCGCAATCGAGATCAAGCAGGCGTATCTCGATCTTCAGACCGCAATGAAAAACATGGATACCGCCAAGGGGGCCGTGGAACAGGCCAAGGAAAATTACAGGATCACCGACCTGCAGTACAAGGAGCAGATGACCACGTCCACCGAAGTCCTGGATGCGCAGACCCTCCTCTCTCAGGCCGAGGCGCATTACTACGGCGCCCTGTACGGATACAACGTGGCCTCGGCCTCTTTGCTGCGGGCCATGGGCGCGGGGAGGGAGCAATAAATTGAGGATCATCTCCAAATGAGCGGGTAGAGGTATGCGGCCGGCGCAGAAGGGGCCGAGGGGTCAAGTGAACCACTCGAACCCTTGAACCCTGGGATCCTTTAAACCCTGGAATCCTCGAACCCTGTGGCCCGCCAAATGGCCGATGGCTCGTAGAGGAGAAGAATCTGAATTAAAGAAAGGGCTCAGACTGATGGAACCTATGGACGCCAAGAAACGAGGTATCTCGATTGCGGTCATACTCATCCTCCTTTTTACCGCCGTGACGCTGATCAACGTGGTCCGTGCGAGGCTGGGCAAGACCGCCGAGGAGAGCAAAGTCGAAGTCGTGCCGGTCCAGACGGTCCCGGCGAGGACGGCATCTCTGGACCGCGTGATTGATCAGACGGGCGATCTCCGTTCGGGGGCGGAGGTCACGGTCTATCCTAAGGTTCCGGGAAAGATTATCGAGATCCTCAAGGTGGACAAGGGGGACTTTGTGAATCGAGGGGAGCTTCTGGCGGCGCTCGAGGCCCGGGGCATCGAAGCGCAGATCCAGCAGGAGGATGCATCCCTGCACGCGGCGCAAGCGGATCTTGATCTGGCGGAAAAGGAGATTGTGCGCCTCCGGAAACTCTTTGAGATGAATGCCGTGTCCCAGCAGCGGCTCGACGTGGCCGAGGCCCGGCAGTTGAGCGCAAAGGCCCAGGTCGAGGGGATCCAGGCCCAGCTCAGACAGCTCAAGGTCCTGCGGGACGACCACAAGATCTTCGCCCCGATCAGCGGTTATGTCTCGGCCCGTTACGTGGACCGGGGCTCGCTCTCCGATCCAGGCCGGCCCGTGCTTCGTATCTCCTCAGACAAAACGCTCAAGATCGTGACCACGGTCACGGAGAGGGACTTCCCGAATATCCGGAAGGGGATGCACATTGAGATGCGCGTGGACGCCTTCCCCGACAAAATCTTCTCCGGGGAAATCTCGCTGATCAATCCGACCCTCGACCCGGCTACCCGCACCGGAGAGGTGGAAATCCATGTGGCAAATCCGGACCTGACGCTGCGCTCAGGCATGTTCG
>MNYV01000070.1:0-5399 GCA_001873285.1 Nitrospirae bacterium CG2_30_53_67 | reverse complement strand
CTCAGGCATGTTCGCCCATCTGGAAATTCATCTCGGAAAGAAAGAGGGGGTCGTGGCGCCGAGGGACGCCCTTAAGACCGATCCGGGCACGGGCCGTTTTTATCTCTTTGTAGTCAAAGACGGGAAAGCGGAACTCCGCAACCTGAAACTGGGGCGATACCAGGAGAATGATGCGGAGGTCCTGGAGGGGGTCTCGGCCGGAGAGCAGGTCGTGATCAAAGGGCAGAACCGGCTCAAGCACGGCTATGCCGTAACCGTTGAAACCGGGGAGGGCGGGGCCGCGCCCAAAGAGAACAAAGAGAACAAAGAGAACGGAAAGGGCAAGGGATGAAGCTTCCGGAGTTTTCAGTCAGACAGCCCGTGGCCATCCTCATGCTCTTCCTGGGGGTCTTCATCATCGGCCTTTTCTCCATGTCCCGTCTCGGCATCGACATGTTTCCCAACATCGAGCCGCCGGTGATCTCCATCATGACCAACTGGCCAGGGGCCTCGGCATCGGACGTGGAGACCGAGGTCACCAAGGAGATCGAAAACTGGGTCAGCGTGGTCAACAATCTCGACACCCTGACCTCCAAGTCCATTGACAACCTTTCCCTGGTCCAGTGCAAGTTCGACTGGGGCACGGACCTGGACGAAGCCGGAAACGACATCCGGGACGCCCTGGAGATGGCCAAGAAGGAGCTGCCCGGCGATATCGAACAGCCCATGCTCTTCAAGTTCAGCAGCGCCACGGCCCCGATCCTCTTTCTCACCGTCACCGGGGATCTGACCTGGCCGAGGCTCTTCCATCTCGCGGACAAAAAGATCGCCGACGAGCTGAAGCGGATCCCGGGCGTGGGGGGCATGGAGATCTACGGCGGGCTCCGGCGGCGGATCAACATCTACTTCGACATTCGAAAGCTCGAGGGCTTCAACCTCTCCATCGAACAGGTCAACCGCGTGCTTGCCGCCGAAAATCTGAACATCCCGGCGGGGAGCATCAAGTCAGGCCTGCGTGAGTATTTTGTCCGGATTCCCGGCCGGTACCGGACCATGGAGGAGATCCGGGACACGGTGATCGGGCATGAAGGATCAAGGCCCGTCTATCTCCGGGACGTGGCCGCGGTGGAGGACGCGTACAAGCCCGTGGACCTGCACGGCTGGGGGGACGGCAAGGAAGGCCTGGTGATGATCCTGCAGAAGCAGACCGGCAAGAACACCGTGGACGTGACCCGCCGGGTCAAGCACGAGCTCGACCGGATCCGATCCGGCCTGCCATCGGACGTCCAGGTCAATGTGGTCATGGACAACTCCGATAACATCCTGACCTCGGTCAGGAACCTGGCCGATACGTTGATGTGGAGCATTTTTTTCGTGGTCATCGTAACGGTCTTTTTCCTAAGACGGGTGCGGACCGCCGTGATCATCTCGCTGATCATTCCCTTTTCTTTGATCATCTCCTTTATCCTGCTCTACCTCTTCGGTTATACCATCAATCTCATGTCCCTCATGTCCCTGGCCATTGCCTCGGGCATGGTCGTGGACAACGGGATCGTGGTGCTCGAGAACATTACGCGGCACGTGGAACATGGGGGCCGCGTCACGACCGCGGCCGTCTTCGGGACGAGCGAGATGGGCATGGCCATCACCGCCTCCACCATGACCACGGCGGTGATCTTTCTCCCTCTGATGTTCCTGACCGGGCTCGCGGGGATCATCTTCAAACAGCTCGGCTTCGTGCTCGTGGCGACCCTCATGGCCTCCCTCTTCACGTCCCTTTCTTTGACGCCCATGCTCTCCTCCCGATGGCTCAGGCCCGCGCCTGGAAAAGGCTCTGAGCGGAACGGGGTCCTGGGGAGGTTCTACGGCAAGACCGAAGCGTGGTTTGAATGGATCGAAGAGGCCTACAGCCGGCTGCTCACCTGGGCGCTTGGCCATAAGAAGACCGTGGTTCTCCTATCCGTCTGCTTTTTTATGAGCGGGCTCTCGCTCATTCCGTTCCTCTCCACCTCCTTCATGCCCAAGACCGACACCGGGGACCTGAGCATCGACTTCAGGCTTCCCGAGGGGACCCGGATCGAAGAGAGCACAAAGGTCATCGAGGAGATCTTTCATAATGTTGACGATGTGATTCGTCCCGAAGAGCTTTTGCATTCCTATGCCTTCGGCGGGCAGACCGAGCGGGGGATCGGCGTAGCCCTGGGCTTTGATGAAGGGCCGAACGTGGGGAACCTCTTTTTCAAGATGGCACCCAAGACAGAGAGAGAGAGGAGCACCGATGAGATCGCTGCGGCCCTGAGAAAGAAGGTGGAGAAGATCCCGGGGATCAGCAAGATCCGCGTGAGCGCGCAGGACCCGGTCTCCATGGCGCTCATGGGGAGCAATAAACCGATCTCCGTCGAGATCCAGGGCTCGGATCTGGACGAAAACGTCGCCTTCGCCCGAAAGCTCAGGGACGTCCTCTACAAGATGCCGGGGCTGGTGGACGTGGCTGTGACCCAGAAGGACCCGAGGCCCGAGCTCTGGGTGGATGTGGACCGGCAAAAGGCCGCGGCCCTGGGGCTGAACATCGCTGCCGTCGCGGGGACTCTCAGAAACTATTTTTACGGAAAGGATGCCTCCGAATACAAGGACGCAGCGGACAGCTACGACATCTTCACCCGATTTGACGAGGCCGACAAGGATCGTCTCCAAAACCTGCTCGACGCCCCGATCTTCACCCCCGACGGAAGGAAGATCCGGCTGAGCAACCTGGCCCGGATTGTGGAAGGGGAGGGTCCCATTGAGATCGAGCGCAAGAACCGGCAGCAGGTCGTACGCGTGGAGGCGGATCTGTTCGGGCGCGCCCTCGGCGACGCCACCAAAGAGATCCGAGAGACCCTTGAGGGCATGGGGCTTCCCGACGGGGTTACCGTGAGTTTCGGCGGCGACGTGGAGGAGCAGAAGAAGGCCTTCGGCGAGTTGACGTCCCTGCTCATCCTGGGGATCCTCCTGGTTTACATGATCATGGCCGCATTGTTTGAGAACCTGAGGGACCCGTTCATCATCATGTTCTCCATCCCCTTTGCCTTTACCGGGGTGATCTATGCCTTTTACCTCACCGGCGTGAGCCTGGGGCTCATCTCCTTCATGGGAGTGATCATGCTCATGGGGATCGTGGTGAACAATGCGATCATCCTCGTGGACTATATCCATCTCCTGCAGAAGCGGGGTTACGAGCTGCTCGATGCCGTGACCCAGGCCGGAAAGCACCGCCTGAGGCCCGTGCTCATGACCACGCTCACCACGCTCTTCGGCATGGTCCCCCTGGCCGTGTCCCGGCAGGTGGGCGCGGAGGTCTGGAACCCCCTGGGAATCACCATGATCGGAGGACTCACCGTCTCCACCCTGGTGACGCTGGTCCTGATCCCGACCATCTACTATATGTTTGAGAGAAGAAAAAAGACAGGGTTCGAGGATTCAAGGGGTCGAGGGGTCAAGTGAGAGGAAAGAAAAAAGACAGGGTTCGAGGGTTCAAGGGGTCGAGGGGTCAGGGGTTGAAGAAATCAGGGTTCAAGGGGTCAAGGGTTCAAGGGGTCGAGTGAGAGGAAAGACAAAAGGAAGGGTTCGAGGGTCCGAGGGTTGAAGGGCTCGAGTGAATGTTCTCCGGAGATTTTAGTTGTGTTTCAGCATTTCACTTGGACCCTTGAACCCTTGGGATACTTGTTTTCTTGAACCACTTGAACCCTTGACCCCTCGGCCCCTTGAACCCTATGCCGCTAACCTTACGGGCGAAGCAAGACCCTAAAATGAAATGGGGGAAATACCAAAAATGAAGCTGCTATTAATAATTTATGATGTGGACTTCGACGAAGACGTCATGGAGACTCTCAACCACTGCCGCGTCACCGGCTACACCCAGTGGGACCGCGTCCTGGGAAAAGGGAAGAACTCCGATCCTAAGCTCGACACCCCGGTCTGGCCCGGCTTCAACCGCGCCGTGGCTGTGGCCGTAGAAGAAGAGATCGAAGACACGGTCATGAAGGCCGTGCAGGAACTGTCGGACAGACTCGGCGGCTCCGGGTTCAAGGTTTTTGAACTGCCTGTGATCCGGGTTGTCTAATCCAGGCGTAAAAATATCAGCAGGCTGCCGAGAAACCACGGTCACGCTTTCGGCCTTGCCAAAAAAGGGAAGAAGAGATGACAGATCCATCCATGGAAGAAAAAAGATCCGAAGAAAAAAAGGAAGCCTCAGGAGAAAAACCGGCCATGACCACCGGCAAAAAGGTCTTCCTTGTCTTTTTCCTGATCGTCCTGATCATCTTTGCTGTGATCGCAGTGAAGTGGTTCCATTACCGGTTCACCCATGCCATCACGGACAATGCCTTCGTGGAATCGGACATGATCAACGTGGCCCCGCTGGTCTCCGGTTATATCCAGAAGATCCATGTGCAGGAGGGCGACCCGATTGAAAAAGGGGAGCTCCTCGTGGAGATCAATGAAACGGATTACCGGAACCAGGCCGCCCTTCAGGAGGCCAATGTCAGGGCAGCCCAAAGCAACCTGAACCGGAGCCTTGCCGCCCTGGAGAACCTTCGTGTGGCCTCACGAGAGCAGATCCGCAGGGCCGAAAGCCAGTTGACCGCCGCAGGGGCCGATGCGGATCAGGTGCAGAAGGATTATGACCGGATCCAGGGTCTGTTGCAATCCGGGGCCGTTTCAAAAAGCCGGTATGATGTCATGGAGGCGGCGCGGATCGGCGTCCGCTCCAAAGTTGCGGCCGCGGAGGCGGACCTCCGGCAGGCCAGGGCAGGCAGCTATCAGGTCAAGGAGGCTGAGAGCGCCGTGGAGGCCATGCGCTCCGCGCTCAAGGCCGCACAGGAGGGGCTGAACGTGGCCAGGACCAGCCTGGGATATACGAGGATAAAAAGCCAGGTGCAGGGCGTGGTGGCCAAGAAATTCATGAACCAGGGGGATTTCATCAGCGCCGGTTATCCGGTTTTGTCTGTGTATGACAAAGGGAGTGTCTATGTCACGGCCAACCTGGAGGAGACCAAGACCGAGGGAGTCAAGGTGGGCCAGAACGTGGACCTGGACGTGGACACCTACGGCGGTAAGACCTTTCACGGCAAGGTGATCCTGGTCGGAGAGGCGGCCGGGGCCAAGTTTGCCCTGATCCCCAGGGACAACTCCGCTGGCGAGTTCACCAAGGTGGTCCAGCGGATCCCGATCAAGATCTCGGTTGAGGAAAAAGACAAGGGCCTGCTCAAACCGGGGATGTCCGTCACCGTGGGTATTGAATTGAATGAGGACAAGGCGCACTCCGATGATGCCAAAGAGTAACAGACCATGTCTCCTTCACACAGAATCGGAAACGAGCGCTATTATTTAGGGATTCGCTACAAGTGGTATGCCGCGGTCATCGTCATGATCGGGACATT
>MNYV01000069.1 GCA_001873285.1 Nitrospirae bacterium CG2_30_53_67 | reverse complement strand
GCGATTCTTGGAATGGGCACGACAGGTGTGGATGTCCGCACCATTTCCCGACAGGTTGCAGGACTCATCCGAGAGCATAAGGAGGCCCTGAGCCTCGACCACCTTCTTCGCGTGCCCGGCGTGGGACTTGCCAAAGCTGCTCAAATCCTCTCGGCCTTTGAGCTCGCTCGTCGCCACTTGCTCAAAGATACGATCAAGATCACCGTTGCCCAGGATGCCCTGCCGCTCGTGGCCGACATCGCAGCCAAGCAGCAGGAGTACTTTGTCTGCATGTCGCTCAACGGTGCAAATGAGCTGATCGAGAAGCGGATCGTCACAATCGGCCTGCTTGACAAGAGCCCGGTTCATCCGCGTGAGGTCTTTGCCGACGTAATCGCCGACCGTGCCGCGGCTGTCATTTTCGCCCACAACCACCCATCCGGTGAACTTCAACCAAGCGAAGCCGACTCGCGTGTTCATGACCAGTTGACCGAAGCTGCGAAGATTCTCGGTATCCGGGTTCTGGACCATCTCATTGTGACGCGGAAAGGCTACTATAGTTTTCAGGAAGCGGGACTAATAAGAGGATGATTCACGTTAAAACATTGTGAATTGCGGAATCGCGGGACGGATCTGAGAGACGCAAACAGAATGCCAGAGTTATGGAATATTTTTCTGAAGGAGTAAAATCGGGACT
Organism: Nitrospirae bacterium CG2_30_53_67; assembly: GCA_001873285.1. Taxonomy (NCBI): domain Bacteria; kingdom Pseudomonadati; phylum Nitrospirota; species Nitrospirae bacterium CG2_30_53_67. Next base: position 9,302 of record MNYV01000069.1, on the reverse strand, counting down.
ACCGGAGCCGTCTTCGGGGAACACGATACTGGAAATGTGCTTGCGGTGCGTTATGCAGTCTGATAGTATGAGATTGGTTGGCCGCATTATGTTCAGACATGGTAAAGAAGCCAACTGGAAGGAGGTGGATTAATGACAGCCACATCTATAAAAAAGAATCTTATCGCCCAAATTGAGAAGCTTCCCTACGACCTCCAACTTCGTGTTCTTGATTTTGCAAAAGCCTTGATTCCCAAAGGAGTCGAGGGTAAGAGTCTTTTAAAATTTGAAGGGGCTATACATACTGATGATTTGCAATTAATGTTAAAGGCGATAGAAGAAAATTGTGAAAAGGTTGACACCGGTGAATGGTAGCAGATTCCTCCTTGATACAAGTATAATCATTTTTCATTTTATCGAAAATCTAAGAACGGAATCATGGTAAATTTTCTGCCACTAACGGCAGATGAGGGAATGCAGCGGCCGGTCGTTTGCGTCCCTTCCTCTGCTTCACCCGTTGCCCTGCGTTGAAACGGCACTATGAGGGGGCGGCCGGAAAAATGATCGATATGTTTCTGATGGAAAAGGGGATACTGAATGCACTTCCTGAAGATTCTCTTTAAAAACGCCTTCCGGCACAAGCTCCGCACCTATCTGACCATCCTCGGGATCACCATTGCCATCCTCTCCTTCGGCCTGCTGCGTACGATTGTCAGCGCATGGTATGCCGGGGTCGAAGCCTCTTCGGCCAGCCGCCTGGTCGTCAGGAATGCCATATCCCTGGTCTTTTCGCTCCCCATCGCCTACAAGGACAGGATCCGCCAGATCGACGGTGTGAAACTCGTCTCTTACGGCAACTGGTTCGGCGGGATCTATATCAATGAAAAGAATTTTTTCCCCAACTTCGCCGTCGAGCCTCAAAACTATCTTGAACTCTATAAGGAGTTCGTCCTCTCTCCTGAAGAGAAGAAGGCCTTCATCCGCGACAGAAAGGGGTGTGTGGCCGGCCGGAAGCTCGCGGCCAAATACGGCTGGAAGATCGGGGACCAGATCACCCTGAGGGGGACCATCTTTCCCGGCGACTGGGATTTTGTCCTGTGCGGCATCTATCGAGGCCGCGACAAGAGCACCGACGAAACCCAGTTTTTCTTCCAGTGGAATTACCTGAACGAAACCCTGAAAAAGACCGTGCCCCGCCGTGCCGATCAGGTCGGTTTCTACATGGTCGGCCTGACCAACCCGTCCCTGGCCGCCGAGGTTTCGCTGGCCATTGACAGGACGTTTAAAAATTCACTGGCCGAAACCCTGGCCGAAACCGAGAAGGCGTTCCAGATGAGTTTTGTTTCCATGACCGAAGCTATCGTCATCGCCATTCAGTTGGTCTCGTTCGTGGTGATTCTCATCATCATGGCGGTCGTGGCCAACACCATGTCCATGACGGCGAGGGAGAGGATCGGGGAGTACGCCGTATTCAAGACCCTGGGGTTCGGAGGCGGCTATATCGCCGGGCTGATCGCAGGGGAGTCCCTGATGATGACCATGGCGGGCGGCATCACCGGGATTCTCCTGACCTTTCCGCTGGCCAGGGCATTCAGTCATGCCATGGGGACCTTCTTCCCCGTGTTCAACGTGTCGGCAAAAACCATTTATCTGGACGTCGGCGCATCGGTCTTGGTCGGTCTCGCGGCCGCCGTGTTTCCGGCCCTGCGGGCCGTGAACATTCGTATCGCAGACGGGCTGAGGAGGATCGGTTAGATGAAGATACCCTTCTCATACAGTTACCGTAATCTCCTGACCCGCCGTCTCACCACCGTGCTCACCGCCTCCGGCATGGCCCTGGTGGTCCTTGTTTTCGCATCGATCCTCATGCTCTCTGCAGGACTCAGGAAGACCCTCGTGGAGACCGGGTCCTACGATAACGTGGTGGTCATCCGGAAGGGGGCTGAGACTGAAGTCCAGAGCGGGATTGATCGGCTTCAGGCCTCCATCGTGGAAACCCGGCCCGAGGCGGCCATGGGTACGGACGGGCGGAGGCTTCTGGCCAAAGAGGTGGTGGTCCTGATCAGCCTTCCCAAGCGGGGGACCGACAAGCCCTCCAATGTCGTGATCCGGGGGATTTCCGACCCATCGCTCTTTCTGCGGCCGCAGGTGAAGCTGGCCCGGGGGCGGATGCCCAGGCCGGGTTCATCCGAGATCATCGCCGGCCAGAACATATCGAAACGATTCAAGGGAGGCGGCATGGGGGAGACCCTCCGCTTCGGCATGAGGGACTGGACCGTGGTCGGGGTATTTGATTCAGGGAACACCGGTTTCAGCTCCGAAATTTGGGGGGACGCGGACCAGCTCATGCAGGCATTCCGCAGGCCGGTCTATTCGTCCGTGATCTTCAAGCTCAGCGATCCGTCAAAATTCAAAAAGCTCAAGGCCGATCTGGAGAGCGACCCCCGCCTGACCGTAGAGGTCAAGCGGGAAACCACGTATTATGCGGATCAGTCCGAGGTCATGGCCAAGTTCCTCCGGATCATGGGAATGTCATTGACCATCATATTCTCCCTCGGCGCAATTATCGGCGCCATGATCACCATGTATGCGGCCGTGGCCAACCGCGTCAGTGAAATCGGCGTCCTGCGCGCCCTCGGGTTCCAGCGAAGGGACATCCTCGGCGCCTTTATCACGGAAGCGCTCCTGCTCGGTTTTACAGGCGGATGCGCAGGCCTCTTCCTTGCTTCATTCCTCCAGCTTTTTACCATCTCCACCATGAACTTCCAGACGTTTTCCGAACTGGCCTTCAGCTTCTCTCTGACCTTCGAAATCGTCTATAAGTCCCTGGGTTTTTCGCTGATCATGGGCCTTGCCGGCGGTCTCCTCCCCGCGGTCCGGGCCTCCCGCATGAATATCGTAGAGGCGCTGAGGACGAGTTAGTCATTGCCGGCATCGGTCTTCAGGGACCGGAGAGAGAGGCGGTCCTTCCATACCAGGAGCAGCCCGCACAGGATGACAGGGACGAATATGAGAAAATGGGAAAGGATCGCAAAGCTGAGGGCGGCCTCCTTGGGAATCTGAAAAGCGGCCAGCCCCGCGACCACGGCCGCATGATAGGTGCCTACAAATCCCGGGGAGGCCGGGACGGCCACCGCTACCGCCTGGACCACAAGGAGATAGAAAGAGGCATAGACCGGGAGATCGATCTGGAAGGCCTTAAGGATGAGTTCGTTCCCCATGCCGTATAGGCCCCACATCAATAGAGAATAGAAGATGATGGGGATGAGGTGCACACCCATGCGGATGGCGCCGAGTCCGGAGACAAAAGAGTTTAACATCGTGAGGATCTTGTTCCTCCATGATTCCGGTAACGGCCGGAGGCCTATTCGGGCCCAGGATATGGCCGCCTGGGTCTTCTTCATGATCAGGATGAGAAAACAGATGAAGGCAATGAATACCGGGAAGAAGACAACGGCCGCTCCGCGGAGGGCCTTGACGTAGATCCCTTGGATCCGGCTTCCGGGAAGGGAGACCATGACCAGGATCCATGATAGGATCACCAGGACGGTAAAGATGTCGAAGAGTCTCTCCACCACAATCGTGCCGAAGGCGGCGCTTTTGGAGATCCCTTCCTTATCCCCGATCAGGTGGGCCCGGATGATCTCTCCGATCCTGGCGGGGAGGAGGTCAATGGCCATGAAGCCTACCATGGTGGCGGAGAAAAGGTTCGACATGGATGCCCGGTGGAGGGGGTTCATGATGAATTTCCAACGGTAGGCCCTGATGAGGATGCCGATGAGGGATACCGCAATCATGGGGATGCAGTAAAGATAATCGGCATGCCGGAAGGCCTCGGAAAGCGCATGAAAATCGGTGCGGTTCAGGAGGAGGATGACCAGGACCAGACTGAGGATGATTCCGAACCAGATTTGTTTACGGGATGTTTTCATGGATGAGCGCCTTGTGTTTTTATTATTTTGAAAATCTTCTCCGCTGCTTCGATGTCCTTTTGAATCCGGCGGATCAGTTCCTCCTTGTTTTTAAAGGCGATTTCATCCCGGATTCTCTTTGCATAGAGGATTCTGACGAACTGGCCGTAGATCTCCTCATGGAAGTCAGAGATATGGACTTCAATGGTGGTTTTGCCTTCTCCGAAAGTCGGATGGGTTCCGATATTCACCACGCCGTTCAGCCGCCGCCCTCGGTGTTCCACCTGGACGGCATAGACCCCCGGTTTCGGATAGATCTGGTTGTGCGGTTCAATGTTGGCCGTCGGGAATCCCAGGGACTTTCCCCTGTGGTCGCCCGGCACGACGATCCCTTCGGTGGCATAAAGACGGCCGAGCATCCTTGCCGTATCCTCCATCTTTCCTTCCTGGACCAGTTCACGGATGCGTGTGGCGCTCACGACCTCGCCGTTTAGGGTATAGGCCTCAACGATCAAGGCCTTGAAATGATATTGCCCGCCCATCCGGATGAGGGCCTCTGTGGTGCCCTGCTTGCCCCTTCCGAATGCGTAATCATAACCCACGAAGATTTCTTTCACGCCGATCTTCTCCACAAGGATCTCCTTCACGAAATCTTCCGGGGAGATGGATGCGAAATCACGGGTAAACTCGGCGCATATGACCAGATCAATGCCGAAAGACTCAAAGAGTTCCATTTTCCGGCGGAAGGTATTCAGAAGCGGGGGGCAGGTGGAGGGGGAAAGAACCTGAAGCGGATGGGGCTCGAAGGTGAAGATGACGGCGGCGCCGTTATGACGGCGGGCGCTTTCGATGACCTTTCGGAAAATTTGCTGGTGGCCGAGATGGACGCCGTCATAGTTCCCGAGGGTGACCACAGGATAAGGAAACGTTTTATTGAGTCGATCAAGGTCCCGGATGATCTGCATCAGACAACTCCATTTTGTTTTTTCTCTTGGAGGCAAAGAGAGAAACGGGCTTCAGAAGATGGGTCATCTATCCCTTGCCGGCGAGCTTCTCAGCGGTTCTTTTTGCCAGTTGATCGAAGTGGGTCCCTTCCAAGGTTTTTATCGCGGTTTCTTGCACATCAACCCAGACCTCGTGAAGTGAACAGAGTTCCTTTCGACTACAGTCGCCGAAATCCGACAGGCACCGGTTCAGGTAAAGGGGGCCTTCCATGGCTTCAATGACTTCTTTCATATGGATCTGTTCAGGGAGTTTGGCCAAAGAGAACCCGCCCTTCTTCCCGCGGTGGGACCGTATGATTCCGCTTTTTCCGAGGATTTGAAAGATCCGGGCCAAGAAACCTTCAGGGATATCCATTCGTTCGGCAATCTCACTGATGATGCAGATGTTATTCTCGGGTTGGAGAGAGAGGTATAAGACCCCTCTCAGGGCGTAGTCTGCTGCACGTGTCAGTTCCATATCACCCCATCAAAAAAATACAACTCAGATTCAATTAATAAAGTAAATGTTTGAATTTTTTATGTCAAGAGAAAAGAGAGGAAACTGAATGGTCAAGCGGTTGGAAGAGGATTTTTTAGAATGCAACGGGGGTTATTCCTCATCCTCGCTGGCCTGTTCCAGATCGATGATCTTGTCACCCAGCACATATTCCTTGGTTTTGTACTCGGTGATGTTCCCGATCTTCCGGATAATCTCGGTCATCCTGGCCACGGACTCATGAATAATTTCAATTTCCCGGCTCGGTTTTTCTTTTAGCGGTTCCAAGGATTCTTCGAGGAGTTTAATCTGGCAATTGATGACCGTCAAGGGCTGGTTCAGTTCGTGGGCTGCGGCCCCGGCCAGTTCCATAATGGCAAGCTTTTTTTCCTGTTCCACCAGTTTGTCCTGGGCCTGTTTAAGGCGCAGCGCCGCGTTGACCCTCGCAAGCAGTTCCACAATCACAAAAGGTTTTCTCACGTAGTCCACGGCCCCGGCCTCAAGTCCGATTTTCAGGTCTTCAGGATCGTTCTTGGCCGTGATCATGATGACCGGGATCCCCCTGGTCTTTTCGTCGTGGTGAAGGACGCGGCAGGCGGTGATGCCGTCCATGCCGGGCATGATCACGTCCATCAGGATCAGATCCGGCTGGTTCTCCTTGGCGGTCCGGATGGCTTCCTCTCCATTGGATGCAGGGAGGACCTGGTACTGGTTGTACTTGAGTACGGTATTCAAGACTTCGACATTGTCTGCCGAGTCATCTACGACCAGGATGGTTGCAGGCATGATCACGCCCTCTGACTGTAAAAATGACATAAAAAATACTTTCAAAAAAAATTTATATAACGTTTCTGGTGTCTTTGTCAAGTTTTTCTGTTCATTTACCTATTTTTTCACTTAGCGTTTGATGAGGGTATATGCCTTGCTGCCCAAACCGAGTTCAAAGGCATAATCAATCTGTTTTTGTCCGTCAACTTGATGCAGTTTGAGCATAATGTCCTCTCCGGGCCTGATCCCCTTGTCCTCTGCCGCGGATCCGGGAAGAGGCGGGCTTTCCCGGAGCAGGTCCAGGGAGGCCTGATCCACGGCCACCAAGTCGTCTGAGATGAGGATGCCGATATCCTGGATGACGGGCACGTCGGCTGCGGGCATGCAGTCGCATTCCGGCTGAATCTCGAGAAGAAAATTCGCATACAGGATTTTCTTCTCCTTGAACGTGGATAGGACCGCACGGGCGGATTCTGCAAGCCCTTTGTGAAAGCGTTCTTGATCCGCGGGGAGGTCCAGCGCCTGCTCAGGACAGACCCGTACGCACCTTCCGCAGCGCCAGCATTTTTTCGTGTCGCAGGTAAAGATCTCGTTTTCAAAACTGCAGGCGAAGAGGGGGCAGACCTCCACGCACTGGTCGCACCGGCTGCACTTCTCCTGGTCCCATTGAAGCAGCCCTTCCATGTGGGCGTGTATTCCTCCCCGCCCGTGTTTCCAGTCCCGGTTCCTGCTGGAACCGGAGAGACATCCCATGGCGAGGTTCTTGATGGCCCCTCCGATCCCTGCATTGAAATGGCCCTTGAAATGGGAGAGGACCACCATGGCCGGTGCATCGTAGACGGCTGAGGCCACGAACACCTCTCCCTGCAGATCCCCGGAAGGGACCGGGACATGGTCGTTTCCGAAGATCCCGTCCGCAAGCAGGACCGGCGCTCCACAGGAGAGGGCATTGATTCCGTTTTCGCCGGCCACCTGCAGGTAGTCAAGGCCTTGGATCCGGACCGTATCGGTGACAAACGGCTTTCCCCCGCTCTCAAGCACGGCCTGAACCACCTTCCGGACAAAAAGGGGCCGGACCACACGGTGCGCCCCTTCGGAACCGAAATGCGTCTTGATGGCCACCGTTTCATCTTTGTTGATGTATCTGGATAGGGAAATCTCATGGAGAAGAGACTCCAATCGTCCTGCCAGACTGAGTTTGTAGGACCACTTGGTCGCCCTTGCCGAGATAAAATAGACCGGACTCGGTTCCATCATGAACTCCTTATGTTAAAAGACAGTTCAAAGGGTTCAAAGGTTTAAGCGTTCAAGCAGCTTGAACGCTTTGAACGGCTTGAACGGTTTAAACGGTTTGAACCGAATTATCCTTTCAGACTTTCCCGGTAGACCTCTTTTTTGGGAAGGCCGCATGCCTCAGCCACGATTCGGACCGCCTCCTTCCGGGAGACCTTCTGTTCCCGGATCACCTTCCTGATCTCGGAGGCGAGATCGATTTCAATCTTTGGGTCCTCTCCCGAGGCGAACCCCTCGACAACAAGCGTGAACTCACCCCGAATCCTCTCCTGGGTTCGGAAATGATCAAGGGCCTGTTCGATCCCGCCACGGAAGATCTCTTCATGGAGTTTGGTGAGTTCCCGGACCACGGCGATCCGCCGGTCACCCAGGATATCCAGCATCTCCCGGAGGGCGGAGAGGATCCGGTGAGGCGTCTCAAAGAGGATGAGGGTCTCTGTTCTTGACTTGAGCTCATGCAGACAGGCCCTTCGGGGACCTGCCCGATTCGGGAGATACCCTTTGAAGAAAAAAGAATCCGTGGGGAGTCCGGACACGGAGAGCGCCGCAGCGAGGACCGAAGGTCCGGGCGCCGTGCAGACTTCGATTCCCTGTTCGAGGGCCTCTCTGATCAGGCGGTAACCCGGGTCGGAGATACCAGGGGTCCCGGCATCGGAGATCAGCGCGAGGTCGGTTCCTCTTAGCATCTTCCGGATGAGCTGATTCCGCTTCCCCTCGCTCGTGAAGTCATGGTAGCTGGTCATGGGCGTCGTGATGCCGTAGCGCTTCAGGAGCTTCAATGAATGCCTGGTATCCTCGGCCGCGATCAGCCCCGCGGATTTCAGGGTTCGGATCGCCCGCAGGGTCATATCCTCCAGATTCCCGATGGGTGTGGCCACGATGTAGAGTTTCCCTTTTGCCATGTTCTGATGAGCCGCCTTCTATAAGACAATGAGTATGATCATCTGGACGAAGCCGATGATAAAGCCGAGAACCGCGCCCACGAACTCGATATAGGTGAGCTCTTGGGAAATCAGGTCCATGAGCAGGGACTCGATCTTCTCCATGTTGAATCCCTCCACCTTCCTGGAAACCACCTCCTTGAGCTCGATGGCATTCTGGAATTTTTCGACCAGCCGGCCTTTTTGCTCTTCAATCTTTGCGATGATCTTATGGGTCAGGCTCTTCTGAATCTGCCGGAGGATCTCGCTCCCGATCAGTCCCAGAATCGGGGTTTTCAGGATCCTCCCGAGCGTCCTGCTTTTCATCCGGGCCTCGAAGGTCTGTGCCACGGCCAGATCCACCTCTTCCTCCCATTCGACCCCCTCGAAGAAGCGTGTGATGTCCTCCACGGTGAGGAGGTCCCTCTCTACGGTCCTGGCGATGCTGGCTGCGAACTCCTTTCTTCTCTTCGGGAGCAGGCCTTGAAAAGTGAACCCTAGGATGCGCACGGGCCGGTAAGGCCTGAAAAGCATCTTGATGGCGATGTAGTTTGTGATCCATCCGATGACGGCGCCGATCACCGGGAGTATGAGGTAATGCCATTTCAAGAGTGTTTCTCCTTTATCCCGTAAAAGACCTTGATGCCTCTAATAGGGCTCGCACCTGGTCAGGTACTATAACAATATTGCAAAACAGGCGCAATTTGATTCTATGGCATTTTGATTTTTGATTCTTTATCTTTAATTTTTATTTAAGGTTCTTCTCCCATTTAGTGGGTAAAAAGGGTTCGAGGATTCCAGGGTTCAAGGGGTCAAGTGAAATACTTAAACGCAAGCAAAATCTCCAGAGAAAAACACTGGAATCCTTGAACCCTAGGACCCTCGGCCCCTTATGTTCTTAGCACCTCACTTGACCCCTGGAATCCTGGACCCCTTGACCCCTGATGTTTTC
>MNYV01000068.1 GCA_001873285.1 Nitrospirae bacterium CG2_30_53_67 | reverse complement strand
ATAAGCAAAATATCCAGAGAAAAACACTGGAGCCCTTGACCTCTGATGTTTTTTTGCACTCCACTTGACCCCTGGGACCCTTGACTCCTTGACCCCTGATCTTTTCAGCACTCCACTTGAACCCTGGAATCCTTGACCCCTTGAACCCTGATGTTTTCACCCACTCTTTTGGAGATGATCTATTATTCTTAAAAAGTGATGATCAGGAATGGACTATGCGCTCATCCTGGCCTCATGGTTATCGTTGAAGCGGACAGAGACCATCTTGGAAACACCGGGTTCCTGCATGGTGATGCCGTACAAGGAGCTTGCAAACTCCATGGAGTTCTTGTTGTGGGTGATGGCGATAAACTGGGTGTTCATGGACATTTTGCTCAGCATCTGATTGTAGCGCAGGACATTGGCATCATCAAGAGGGGCATCCACCTCGTCGAGGAGACAGAAGGGACTCGGTTTGACCAGAAAACCGGCAAAGATCAGGGCCACGACCGTGAGGGCCTTCTCGCCTCCGGAAAGGAGGGAGAGGTGTTGGAGTTTTTTCCCGGGAGGCTGAACAATGATTTCCACACCGGCTTCAAGGGTGTCTTCACCTTCCTCGAGTTTCAGCTCTGCATAACCCCCGTTGAAAAGTTCCGTGAAGGCGGTCTTGAATTTCTCATTGATGGCGTCAAAGGCTTCCTCAAAACGCTCCCTGGATGTATGATTGATCTTGCGGATGGCGGTCATGAGGCTCTCCACGGATTCCTGGAGATCCGCCTCTTGAGCCGTGAGAAAGTCAAACCGCTTCTGAAGGGCATGGTATTCCTCGATGGCCAAAATGTTTACGGGGCCCATCTGTTCGATCTTACGATTCAATTCAGCGAGGTGTTCCTCAGAAGTCTGTTTGTCGATCTCACGATCCTGAAACCTCGGCAAGACCTCCTGGATTGAAACCTGGTATCTTTCCTTGATCATCGACTGGAGGTGCTCCATCCTGATGGATAGTTCCGTACGCCTGACTTCCAGGTCATTGATAAGGCGGTTGAGGTTTTCCATATTCCGGCGGAGTTCCTTTAATTCCTTTTGTTCTTCCTGAAGGTTTCCCCGCTTGGATTCGAAGGCCTCCTGCTCCTGGGTGACTCTGCTGTGCAGCGCTTCCTTTCGTTCGATCAGGGAATGGATCGTGGTCTCTGTCCGTGTCTTTTCTTCTTCAGCCTGAAGGATCCTCCCCTTGGACTCTTCAATCTCATGCAGCCGGGCGTCAATCAGGGCGTTCAGATTGCTCAGGTTGTCGTGATTTTTTTCGATATGTGAGAGAAGAGAGGCATGTCTCTCCATGAGAGACGCCAGGTGGATACGTCCTTCAGTGATGGTCCTTCTTCCCTGGTCAACCCGTTCCCGCAGGGTTTGGACCCTCTCGGCGCAGGCGGCGATCCATGCGTTCTTCTCTTCGAGATCCGTTTCCATCCCGCGGAGTTCATGAAGGCTTGAAGCCATACTTTCTTCCAGCATGAGAAGATCCGATGAACGGTTTTGGTTTTCGTGTGAGAGGCCCTCGATCTGTTGGGAGAGATGGGCGGCATTCCCTTCCAGGGTCGAGGCCTGTTTTTCCAGAACAACTCTCTCCGCCTCGATGGTCGAGAGTCTGGCATCTATGCCGCCGAGCTCCTGTTTGGTCTTCCCGATCTCACGGGAGAGAGATTCCCTCTGCTCCTCTGCCTGGGCAAGCTGATCCCTCAGGGCATCCATGGATATGGAGAGTTCACGTATCTCCCTTTTTCTTCGGATGAAACCGCTGGTATTCTTTTTCCTCGACCCCCCTTCCACCATGCCGGACGGATCCAGCACGTCGCCGTTCAAAGTCACCAGCGTGCGATGAAAACCGTTTGAGCGGTAGAGCGCCATGGCCTGCTCCAAGGATTCCACGACCACGACATCCCCCAGGAGGTATTCTGCGACACCGGCATATTGGGGATTGTACTGTACCAGGTTCAGGGCCTCGCCGACCACGCCGGTTCCGTCTCTCATGATAAAAGGATCCATCTTCCGATTCTTTGGGTGAAGAGGAATAAAGGATCCCCTGCCGATGTCATTCTTCTTCAGATATTCCACGGCCTTGATGGAATCTTCAGGGCTGTTGATGACGAGGCTTTGGTAACGGTTGTTGATCGCCGATTCTATGGCCGTCTCGTACATGGGATCGGTCTCAAAGATTTCAGAGACCAGAATATGAATTTCAGGGAGGGATCCCGATTCATCGCCGTCCGTCTTCCGGTGCAGCAAGGATCGGATTCCATCGTCATATCCTTCCAGGTTTTCCTGGAGTTCAACCAGGGCGCCGAAGCGGGAACTTTCCTGCCCGATCTGTTCCCGGAGGAGAGAAAACCGTTCCTGGACGGCTGTCAATGCCTCTTGTTTTTGATCGAGAACCGTATGGATGGAATCATGCTCGGTACGAATCTCATCCATGGTTTTTCGGAGATCAGAGAGCTGCTGCATCTTCTCCGACAGAAGTTTCCGGGTCTCTGAAAGACGGGCCGTGAGCTCCATACGGTTTGTATCATAGCCGCCGGCGACTTTTAGGATGGATTCCTTCTGCTGGACCAGGTTTTCGATCCGGCTCTTCTGGATCCCGATCTGCTGCATCAGATCCGAACGTCTCCCTTTTCCCGTTTCCAGCTCCGACTCTTCCTGCTGTTGATCTGAGGTCAGACCGCTTAACTCCGTTTCCTGTTCCGCAAGCCGATGTTTCTTTTCCTCGGTTTCTCCGGAGATGGAGGCGTATTCTTCATCGAGCATGGCTGTGGCCGACTGATTTTTGGCGATCTCTTCCTGCAGACGCAGGATCTCACGGTTGGATCCCTCTGCAAGACTGCTCAGGTGCGACGTCTCTGCCGAGAGGACCTCGATGCGGTTTTCACATCTGGAAATATCGGATTCGATAAGGCGGTTCTCGTCCTGCAGTTCGGTGATGCGTTTTTCCCTGTCCAGGACCTCGAGTTCGAGCTCTTCAATGTGCGTCTCTTTAGAGGAAGATCCGGCAAGGAGTTCCGTTTCTCTTTTTTTATGGTTCTGATAGGTCTCTTCCAATTCCTTCCATTCCCCGGACATCGCGGCATACTCGAGGGAAGAGAGATGGAGGTCGATCTCCTTGATCTCGTCTTTGTACGTCTTGTATCGTTCCGCCTTTTTGGCCTGACGGTTCAGGGAGTTTCTCTGTTGGTTGACTTCCGCGATGATATCCCTTACACGGGAGAGGTTTTCCCGTGTGCGATCGAGCTTGCGCAGGGCTTCATCCTTGCGGGCCTTGTATTTGGAAATTCCGGCGGCCTCTTCAAAGAGGAACCGCCTGTCCTTGGGTTTTGCGTTCAAAACTGCGGAAATGTTCCCCTGACCGATAATGGTATAGGCCTTGGCGCCCATGCCGGTATCCATAAAGAGTTCACGAATATCGGCCAGTCTGCACGGAATCCTGTTGATCAGGTATTCGCTTTCACCCGAACGGTAGTACCGGCGGGTGATCTGGATCTCATCAAAGGCGGCAAAATCCGAGGAGATGCCGGCGCCCAGATCGGTGACGACCAGCGTGACCTCCGCCATGCCCATGGGGGCGCGGGATCGGGTCCCGTTGAAAATCACGTCTTCCATGCGTTCGCCTCGGATCTGTTTGGCGCTTTGTTCGCCCAAGACCCACCGGATGGCATCGGAAATATTGCTCTTCCCGCATCCGTTAGGCCCGACAATTGAGGTGATTCCGGGCTGGAATACGACTTTGGTCCGGTCGGGGAAAGATTTAAATCCAATCATTTCGATAGTTTTGAATCGCATGGGCCTTCTCCTGAAATGTTTCAGAATATTTATCATAAAAGGCCCTTGGTGTAAAGAAAAAAAATAAAAAAAATACAATAAAATGAAGCCATTGATTATTGACCACAAGATATAGACCTGATGCGGATCATTTTATTAAAGTGTAATATTGTCATTGTTTTGAAAGAAAAAATTGACATCCAATGGGAACAATGAAATAATAAAAACATAAAAGATTGAAAAACAGCATGGGAGGGTCACATGGCTCATTTTGCAGATGGGTATACGCTGGAAGACATTCTCTTGATTACCTCCTTGCAGAAGAAAACCGGTGAATTGACGTTGGAGGCGGAAAAGGGGAGGGGGACCCTGCGGTTTCTGAATGGCAACATCGTTGATTCGGATGCGCCGTCGTCCACCCCTTTGGGAGACCTGCTGATCCAGAAAGGATTCCTGACCCGGGAAGATGTGGCCGCTTCTCTTGCAAAACAAAAGAATGAATCCATAAACAGAAGATTGGGGAAGATCTTTGTCGAAACGGGAAGGGTGGAGCCGGACTGTATTCAAAGTATGGTGAGGGAACAAATTTTTGCGGCGATTCAGGATTTCAGCACATGGAGAAACGTCTATTTCAGTTTCCATGAAAAAGAGATCATACCAAGTGATGACATTCATGTGACGCTGACGGATATCATCGAAAGAATGGCACAGGATTAGATTCAGAGGCTTAGTGGTCCTATTCGTAAATACGGCCGCATTCGAGTGCCGTAGGGCGGCCTCCTCTGCGTTCCGCTCCTTGCGACGTACCGCAGGGGGTACGTCTCAGTCGCGCGCCTTGATGAGGCCGCCCTACGGCACTCTCGGTACGTTACCATATTTACGAACAGGACCACTTAGTGGCCTTATTCGTAAATACGGTCGCTCGTCTTGATGAGACCGCCCTACGACCCTCTACCGATAAACCGAGTACAAGTCGGTACGTCACCCTATTTACGAACAGGACCACTTAGCAGGGCGAGAAGGAGGCCTGTACCGGGGGCAAACGGCCCGGTTCCGGGCTTTTTTTATTCGTCCAGCAGCAGAAGCGTGTTGGGGTTGAGTTTGAGAGGGAGTTTCAGATTGATCGGGTGATCATGGTCCTTTAGGAGTTTCAGGTGGATGGTGTCGCCGGTCGGCTCCAGAAAAAGAATGACTGAAAAAAAGTTTTCCACGTCACGGCACGGAGCAGGGATGGCTCCATGGCCGTCCATGTTTGCATCACGTTCAGTTTGAGCAGAGAACCAGATTTCCATGCGCCGTTCCGCAGCCAGGTATTTAAATGCGGCAAGGGTGTCCCATCCGGAATCAAGGTTTCGAAAATCAAAACCGTCTATTAAAAGGACCTCCGGCGCCACGCCGCCCTGTTCCGCGAGCTCTTTCAGATCCTGCGCAAGTTTTTTCACCGTGAAAGCCGCCGGCGCATAGGAAAGAATCAACCGGTTTTGTTCGATTTCCTCATGGAGTTTTTTAGGGTCCTTCATGTCGAAGGTTTTGCAGAGATCCGACAAGATCTCTGAATACCAGAGCTGGATCTTCTCTACGGACTCTCCAATGCCGATATGGGCCACCTTCTGTTTTTTAAAAAGACAATCCAGGGCGACGTGAACCAGGCAGGCGGTCTTTCCCACCCCTGGCCGGGCCATGAAGACACCCAGATTTCCCTTATCCAATCCCCCTTGGGTGGCTTTCTGCAGGATTCGTATCGGACTTTTCAAGATAAACTCCTGTTTCAGCATTTTCCCCGTTCCTTTCCGGACCTTCCCGGCATGTGAAGGAAGGAAAAAGAAACTGGTGAGAAAGTATAGCACAAATATACAGGGGAATCTATGCCGTTTTTCTCTGAGATGAAAATTCTTTGATCAGTTCCCCGGCAAGGCTCTGGGGAACGGGTTTGTATCTGGCGAACTCCATGGTGAATTCGGCCTTCCCTTGTGTGGCGGACCGGAGTACCGTGGAGTAACCGAACATCTCGGAGAGGGGGACCTCGGATTCAATGATCGAAAAGACTCCGTTCTCTGTGGCTGAGGAGATGATGCCTCGGCGCTGGTTCAGTGTCGCCAGAATGGAGCCCTGAAATTCGGAAGGCCCCTCCACCACGACCTTCATGACCGGTTCCAGGATGATCGGTTTGGCCTTGGCATAGGCTTCACGGAAAGCGCCGATGGCCGCCTGCTGGAAAGCAATGTCCGAGGAGTCTACGGCGTGTGAGGATCCGTCATTGATGACGGCCTGAATCCGGGTGATCGGAAAACCGATCAGTTTACCCTGTTTCAGGCATGCCTGAAAACCCTTGTCACAGGACGGAATGAATTCCTTGGGAATGGCCCCTCCGGTGATTTGGTTCTCGAAATGGTAGTCTTCGTCAGGATAGGGCTCTATGTATCCGGCCACGCGGCCATACTGCCCGGCGCCGCCTGTCTGTTTCTTGTGCGTGTAATTGAAATCGGCCCTGCACGTGATGGTCTCTCTGTATGCCACCTGAGGCATGCCGGTTTCCACCTCCACATGGTATTCACGCTTCATGCGTTCGATGTAGACATCGAGGTGAAGTTCTCCCATCCCGGAGATGACCGTCTCATTGCTTTCGGGGTCCACGCGGCTTCTGAAAGTGGGATCCTCTTTGCAGAAACGGTTCAGGGCCTTGGACATGTTCTCCTGTGATTGATTATCCTTAGGAGTCACCATCAGACTGATCACGGGATCAGGGACATGCATGGAAGATAGAGCATAGTTCATGCCGTCTGCGGTAAAGGTGTCGCCGGATGCGCAGTCAATTCCGAACAGGGCGACAATCTCGCCGCAAGAGGCCAGATCAATATCCTCCATTTTGTCCGCATGCATGCGGATCAACCGGCCGACCTTGAACTTCTTTCCGTTGCGGCTGTTATATAAGGTGTCTCCTTTTGCGATCCTGCCCTGGTATAGGCGGATGTAGGTCAACTGTCCGTACCGGCCGTCCTCGATCTTGAAAGCCAGAGCCACGGCCGCCTCATCCGGTGATTGGATCAGCGGGATTTCCTTCTCATCCTGATCCAGGTCCAGAACCGTATAGTTCATGTCTTCCGGACTCGGAAGGTAGCGTGTAACGGCATCGAGCAGGGTTTGAACCCCCTTGTTTTTATACGCGGAACCCACACAGACCGGGATCATCGAAAGAGAGAGGGTCCCTTTTCTGATGGCATCATGGATGATTTCTTCCGTGACATGTCCTTCCAGAAGAGCTTCGGTCAGCTCATCCGAAAAGAGTGAAACCGTATCCAGCATCTTCTCGCGCTCTGCCTCGGCCTTGTCCTTGAGTTCTTCGGGAATATCTTCAATACGGAGATTTTCTCCATTGGCCCCGTCAAAATAGCAGGCCTTCATGGCCACCAGGTCCACCACTCCTTTGAGATCGGCTTCAAGTCCGATGGGAATCTGAATGGCTACGGGCGTATGATTTAATTTCTCTTTAAGCTGCTGGATCACCCGTTCAGGGTTGGCGCCGGACCGGTCGCACTTGTTGATGAAGGCGATGCGGGGGATATGATAACGCCGCATCTGGCGGTCCACGGTCAATGTCTGGGATTGTACGCCCCCTACGGCGCAAAGGACGAGAATGGCGCCGTCCAGCACCCTGAGGGAGCGTTCCACTTCAATCGTAAAATCAACATGTCCGGGGGTATCAATGATGTTGATGAAGGAGTCTTTCCACGTGCAGTGCGTGGCCGCGGAAGTGATGGTGATGCCGCGCTCCCTTTCCAATTCCATGAAGTCCATGGTCGCTCCTACGCCGTCTTTGCCTTTGACGTCGTGTATCGCATGGATTCGGTTTGTATAATATAAAATCCTCTCGGTCAGGGTTGTCTTACCCGAGTCTATGTGGGCGCTGATACCGATGTTTCGAAGTTTCTTTGAATCCGTACTGGTCATGTTATCTACCTCTTGTTTTTAAAACATCTCCTGAAAAGTGAAAAAATCCTCTTTTGAAATAGCGGCATCTTGATTTTTAAAGTTGTCTACTGAAAAATCCGGAAGATATTTCGAGGCATCCTTTGTTCGAAGGGAAACGGCTCAATACCAAAACAGAAAATCACTCCATATTTTTCAATATCCTAATAAATTAATATAAATAAATACAAATGTCAATTAAAAATTTTGATTCGATTTTGATTTGATCTATAGTGATGATATGACTTTCTCAAGCATGAGCTTGACTTTTTCGGCATTCGGGGTCAGATTCCGGTTCTCTACGATTTCAAGCATCTTTACCGGATCGATTGCAGAAACCACGGTCTGTTTCATGTCATTTTCATAAACAATGACATTGCACGGGAGTAGAAGGCCGATCTCTATTTCTTCCTGGAGGGTTTGATGGGCCATGGCGGGATTGCAGGCGCCCAGGATGACATATTTGTTAAAATCAATATCCAGCTTCTTCTTTAAAACGGCCCGGACATCAATTTCAGTCAAGACTCCAAAACCCTGCTTGGAAAGGGCCTCTTTAACCCTGGGTAAGGCCTCCTCATAACTGCACGGGAGTATTTTTTGAATGCCATAGTCTGATTTCCGGCTCATGGTCGTCTCCTTTTTAGATGAAATCAAGGTATGAACGGTTTAGTGGTCCTGTTCGTAAATATGGTAACGTACCGAGAGGGTCGTAGGGCGGTCTTATCAAGGCGCGCGACTGAGGCGTACCCTCTGGTACGCCGCAAGGAGCGGAACGCAGATGAGGCCGCCCTACGACCCTCGAATGCGACCGTATTTACGAATAGGGCCACTTAATTCTTAATTTATCCGAAACCTTGGAAAAGATCAAGTCTTCATATCAAAACCAAATCCCGCGATAGAAATGAGCGAACCTTTCTCCCATGGCGTCCGGTGAGGGAAGATTCTTCTGTCCCAGCAAAGAGAGCAATTCACACTTGAAAAAAAACATGGTTTGTTGTATCATCTCGGCAATTCGAATGCCACCGTATTTACGAATAGGGCCACTAAGGGAGACAAGTGAAGCAGCAACGTGTGGATCCACCCCATATTCCATGGGAAAATGATCTGGCGCTGATTACCCAGGGCCGGCATGGGGATCCCTTTTCCGTGCTCGGGATGCGCCTCATTGGGGTGGAAGCGCAGCAGAGCATCGAGGTCACGGCCTTCCTTCCGGAGGCGGCGAAGGCCTGGGTGGTTGAGGAAGAGACAGGCGTGCGCCATCCCATGGCGAAGATCGATCCCCTGGGATTTTTCCTTGCCCGATATTTCAGGAGCCGGATCTTCCCCTACAGGTTCAGGGTGGAAACCCCGGAAGGGGAGACGTTGGAGTTCAAGGACCCTTACTCCTTCGGACAGGTGCTCACGGACTACGATCTCTATCTGATCGGCGAAGGGAGCCATTACCAGAAGTATGAGAAACTCGGCGCCCACACCACCGAACGGAACGGGGTTCGAGGCGTACATTTCGCCGTCTGGGCGCCCAACGCAACCTACGTCAGTCTGATCGGGGACTTCAACCGCTGGGACAACCGAAGGCATCCGATGCGTTTTCTCAACTCATCAGGCATCTGGGAGATCTTTATCCCCGGCCTCGGCGAGGGGGAGATCTACAAGTTTTTTGTCCGGTCGAAGTATAAGAACTTCGAGACGGTCAAGGCCGATCCTTACGGGTTCCGTTTCGAGCAGAGGCCCAAGAGCGCCTCCATCGTCTGTGATATCAGAAAACACCCGTGGAAGGACGAGGACTGGATGGAGAAGCGGCCGCAGACCAACTGGTTCGAATCACCCATCGCGATCTACGAGGTTCACCTCGGTTCGTGGGCGAGGAAACCGGAAGAAGATAACCGTATGCTGACCTATCGGGAACTGGCCCGGATGCTGGTTCCCTATGCCAAGGAGATGGGCTATACCCATCTTGAACTCCTCCCCGTCAACGAACACCCGCTCGACGCCTCCTGGGGATATCAGGCCATCGGATATTTTGCGCCGACCAGCCGGCATGGCAGCCCGGATGACTTCATGTATTTTGTCGACCAGTGCCATCAGAGCGGAATCGGTGTGATTCTCGACTGGGTGCCGGCACATTTTCCCAAGGACGGGCATGGGCTCGGCTTCTTTGACGGGACCTGTCTCTATGAGCACCAGGACCGGCGCCGGGGGGAGCACCGAGACTGGGGGACCCTGATTTTCAATTACGGTCGAAACGAGGTGAGAAACTTTCTCATCTCCAATGCCCTGTTCTGGTTTGAGAAGTACCATATCGACGGCCTGAGGGTTGATGCCGTCGCCTCCATGATCTACCTGGACTATTCGAGGAAGCCGGGGGAGTGGATTCCGAATGAATTCGGGGGAAATGAGAATCTGGAGGCCATCGGCTTTCTGAAAAAATTCAATGAGGTCGTTCACCAGTACTATCCGGGGATCCTCACCATAGCGGAGGAGTCCACGGCCTGGCCCGCGGTGTCGAGGCCGGTCTACCTCGGCGGTCTGGGCTTCGATCTGAAGTGGAACATGGGGTGGATGAACGACACCCTCACGTATATTTCCAGGGATCCGGTCCACCGCAAATACCACCAGAACAACCTTACCTTCGGGCTCCTGTATGCCTTCACCGAAAACTTCGTGCTGGTCCTCTCCCACGACGAGGTGGTCCACGGGAAACGGTCGATGCTCAGTAAAATGCCGGGCGACGTCTGGCAGAAGATGGCCAATCTCAGACTCTACTACGGGTTCATGTACGGCCATCCGGGGAAGAAGCTTCTGTTCATGGGCGGAGAGTTCGGTCAGTGGGACGAATGGAGGTACGATCAGAGTCTGGACTGGCATTTGTCCGGCTTCATGGAGCACAAGCGCCTGCAGAACTACGTCCGGGACCTCAACGGACTCTACGTCCGGGAGCCGGCCCTTCACCAGGTCGACTTTGACCACCACGGATTTGAGTGGATTGATCTGCATGACACGGAAAACAGCATCGTATCGTTCATCCGACTCGCCAGAGACCGGCATGACTATATCGTGGTGGTGTGCAATTTCACACCCGTGGCGCGGTGGTCCTACCGGGTGGGGGTGCCGGAACACCGTTATTACCGTGAGATCTTCAACAGCGAGTCCGGCCTCTACGGCGGGAGCAACCTGGGAAACGGGGGCGGGGTCCGCTCCGAGCCGATCCCGTGGCACGGCAAACCTTGTTCCATCGAGATCGTGATCCCTCCCCTCGGGGCGGTCTTTTTCAAACCGGCGTAGGAAAAGAGACGGTATTTTTTCTATGACAAATCGAAGAAGACAATCAGCCGAACGTACGGTCAGATTTGCATCTCGGCGCCAGGCGCCCTGTTAGACATTCTTTTAAATTGACACAAGTATATGCATAGTATACCATTTGACTTATCTTAACCAATTGATAAAAAAATAAAACTGGTATGAGTCCTTCAATTTTCAGGGAAAAAGGGTATAGATTTTATTTCCTTTTAAACGAAGAGGATAGAATCCATATCCATGTAACATGTGAGGATGGAGAAGCTAAATTTTGGATAGAACCCATAATATCATTAGCTATATCTCATGGATTGAACCCGAGAAAGCTGAACGAAATTCAAAAAATTGTTGAGGCGCATAAAAATGAAATCATTAAAGCATGGCAAAGGCATTTCAATAAGCGTTGAAAATATAACACCCTTTGGAATTTGGCTCTTTGTAAAAGAAAAAGAAAAGGAATACTTTTTGAGTTATAAGGATTACCCTTATTTTAAAGACCAGACATTAAATTCCATACAGAATGTTCAATTGCTTCATGGCTATCATTTATACTGGCCTGACTTGGATGTTGATTTAGAAATTGACAACCTCGAAAATCCTGAGAGATACCCTCTAAAATCAAAAATAATAAAGAAGCATCTAACAAGCCATTCAACGAGACGGCGAGTAGCCTCCCGTTAGAAAGTGGTTACGGCGTTCTTTGACCGTCGAGCAAGGAGGAAATCATGAGGTTAAAAGTGGATAAAGAAAATGACGCACTCTATTTCCGATTGGATGAAGCTTCCATCGTTGAATCGGAAGAGGTACAGCCTGGCGTGGTTCTGGATTTCAACGCGGAAGGTACAGTGGTGGGGATCGAGATTCTCAATCTGAGCGGGCGGATGACCCCAGA
>MNYV01000067.1 GCA_001873285.1 Nitrospirae bacterium CG2_30_53_67 | reverse complement strand
CGGTCAACTTCAGGACTGTTCATATAACCATCGAGGAGAGTAATCATCGTCGTTTGGATGGGGTCGAGGATCTTTGGAGCGGCCTCAGCCGCTCGTTGTTCCATGGCGGATCTCACGATATCCTCCATGACGGCATCCTGAATGTTGAATATTTCATTTCCGATATCGCCGACAACCCGAGGCGTATCCGGCGAACAGGCGATGAGATTTGCGATGACGAATCGGTTGTCGATGATCCGCTTCTCCACAAGGTCATAATAGCGCCAGAAGTGGTGTCTTCCTTCTCCCTTTGCCGATGCCGCGGTGAAATAGAAGAATACGCCCCGGTATCCGGATTGTGCGAGGCCCGAATGTATCCCGTCCGGAAGCTCGTCCAGCATCTTTTGCGCACCGCTTGCAAGAAGGGACTGCAACTGGTGGAGAAGAAATTCATTGCTCGCGAGTTCGGTGAACTGCTCCTGCTCGTCAATGACCGTGCCGTCCTCTTCTCTGATCCGCTTCAGGGTGTTGAAGTTTTGAGGATTGACCGTCTCGCCGAGCACGCTCGCATCCAGGAACCCGGTTCTGTTGATGTCCGCGATTTTTCGGTTCAGGCTCTCCACAAGACCCAGGAGCCGCTCCAGACCCACGTCGGGAAACATGTTGTATATCCACAATGTATCGTAATCGGAGCCGATCCGATCGATCCGCCCCGCCCGTTGCACCATGCGGGTGGGATTCCAGTGGAGGTCGTAATTCACCAGGATGCCGCAGTCCTGAAGGTTCTGACCTTCAGAGAGCACGTCCGTAGATATCAGAATGTCTATTTCCCTATCGCTTCCTTTCAACTCCTCCCGATTATTCGCTGTCGGCGCGAACGCCGCGACCAGCGAGGTTCTGTCTTTTGGCGAGGCGCCGCTGTCCATTCGCCTGATCCTGGGGTTCCCGACGGTCTTTCTGAATGCTTCGCCTTTTTCGCCGCCCAACTCTCCGAAGAGATACCGGGCCGTGTCTTTGTAATAGGTGAAGATGATGACCTTCTTCCCTTTCAGTTCCGACGCAAGCAGATCCTTGAGTTTGGAAAGCTTGGCATCGTGCTTCGGAGAAATGTCTTTGATCTCTTCCCATATCTCCGAGAGAGCTTCTACGTCATGCTGCAAGGCCTCATGGAGCCTTCGCAGTTCAAACTGCGACGGATCGAGCGTCGCGAGCTGACCCAGGAATTCCATTGCCTCCTCATCGGCATCCATTTCCTCGGCGCGGGATTTGGGTGTGGCATCGTCTTCTTCATCCTCGGTCGAAAGAAACCGCACGGCCCTGGCAAAAGCCGCGCTGTCCAGAACTTTCCCGCCCAGCACATAGGACTCGAAGGTTTTGATGAACTCTAAGGCCCGGCGCACGCTGATCCGGAAGGCCTCGATGCTCGACTCGAACCGCTTGAGGTACCGGCTCTTGAAGATTCCGACCAGCGCCTCTTCTCTCCCCATTTGGAAGAGATCTTTCTGCGCGTCCTCTTTCTTGTACGATTCCAGATTATACGGCGCAAGCCGCAGATTCTCGATCTGCGATACCACAAATTCGTAGATTCCCTCATAGGTGGCTTCGAGATTGTACCGGATGGTGCGGAGTTTCCTTTCCGGCCATTTCACGGTCTTTCCCTTAATGGTTGCATTCGGGTATGCCTTGCGGATAAACGGCCTTGTCCTCCGGATGACCACCTCTTCAAGAAGGTTAAAGAGAGCGATACCGGCAGCTTGGGACGCCGTCTCTCTCCTGGCCGCAAGGAAGTACCGGTAGAGGTCGCCGATACCGGCGGAGGCGAAATAGGCTTTGTCGTTGCCGGTAAAGAGAAGGATCTGATTATACAGGTCGAAGATGTCGTTGTTGATGGGCGTGGCCGTAAGGAGGATGATCTTTTTTCGCATCCCGTCCCTGCCGCGCCAACCGTTCATGCTCAAGAGTTCAGAGAGCTTCTCGTATCGCTGGGAACTTGCATTCCTGAAGTTGTGGGATTCGTCCACCAGGATCACGTCCGTGTCACCGTATCGTGCGGCGTCAAAGTCCTGCTGTCCCAACTCCTCCTGCGAAAGGATTGTGGCCGAAACACCGGCTTCGCCGAGTTCGTGCCTCCACATCTCCCGCAGGCTCGCCGGGCAGATCACAATGGCCTTCAACCTCATGTGGTAGGCATAGTCTTCAAGGAGCTTCTTGCCGATCCACGTCTTGCCCAGACCCACGGAATCGGCGATCAGGACGCCGTCGTAGCGGTTCAGGATCTTCCTGGCCTTCTTCACCGCGTCTTCCTGGAACTCGGCCAGCTCAACCGCCGAGCGGGTCTCCTGGGGCTTGGCATCCAGGTCGTCCTTGAAGTATTCGAAGAGCGCCTTCATGTACACCTGGTAGGGCGTATATTCCTTGCTCCCGAACTTGGAGGCATCGAGAAGTTCGATCAGCTCCTGCTTGAAATTCAGAGAGGTGTTCCAATTCTGTTCAAACCACTCATCCAGATCAGCGATGGCCCGCGCCCCCACACTCGACTTGAGCCGGCGTTTAAGCTCCGTATCCATATTTAGGAGGTCCTTGGGATTGTATTTCATATCAGGGAAGAGAACCGGCTGGATATCATCGTGAACTTCCTGATCCGTGAGCGCTGCCTTATGCGTAAGATTCAGCTCCTTATTCGAGGTCAGTCCTGCGGCCGTGAAATTGCTCGACCCCACGATGGCCGCCACAGGCTGGAAACGGTCCCACCCCTTGGAAGGAGAATCACCATAGAACAAGTAACACTTGGCGTGCAGGAAGCCCTTCTCGAACACGCGCACCTGGACGTCTTCCCGGCGGAGATACGCGATCAAGTCCTCAACGGCCCGGAGCATCTCCTCCGTGTACGTCATGCTTTGCAGATCGCCCCACAGCCCACGGCTGATGCGCGGTCCTTTGGGAATCAGACCCACCGACTCGGCCTTCTCAGGTTCGTCACCGATGAGCAGGCGGAAGCTTCCGAGGTTTATCAGCCCGGCCCGCAGAAGTCGGAACCCCTGCACATTGAAATAGGCCGTGGCCACATCGAGGCACTTTCCCTCGTGCCCGGCAAGCAGGCTGTTCAGCACGTCGGCCATCTTGTGCGTCTGATTGTCTATGACGTAGGGGATTCTCATCGTTCGATCAGCATTTCGTTTTGTAATTGATGATCCGTTTCATGAGATCGTCACTGATCGTTGGTTCGACACCTTCATTTTTCCAGTTCCCTCTTTAGAATGCCGATTTCACGCTCCGAGGAAAGAAACATCTCTTTTTTTGATGCGAATGCCTTGGCCTCCTTGGTAAAACCGGCCTTCGATACATACCAGCATCGGTCGGCAACGGCCGCTGCTTTCTGAAAAAAGGCTGAGACTTCTTTTTCTCCCACTGCCTTGCTCTTCCACTTCACCTCCACCGCCCACCTCACGCCGTTTCTCGCCAAGACGTCGATCTCTGTCCTGCCTTCATCCGAGACAAAGCGCTTGATGCTTTTAAACCGAGGAAGCATGACCGTCCGCGTAATGCCGAACAGCCTCCCTTCCACCCTCTGGCCGGCAAAAAGGCGCATCAATTCGCGTACCGTCCCTTCCTTCTCCCGACCCAGCTCTTCAGAAACGAGCCGGTACTTCCGGTCCAGCTCCTCGATGAGGGAAACCAGGTCTTTCTCCTTCGGAAAGTCGGGGGCCTCGATGCCGTTCTGGACGTATGCCACCCAGTACCTGAGCACCGGGTCGTTGTAAAAATATCGCCGGTCCCGCTCCGTGAGCAGCCCTATCGCCTGGAGCTCCTTCAGATTGACCCGGACCGCGCCCTGGGTCATCCTGAGCTCTCTGGCAAGCTCGGACTGGGTCATGGAGGATTCGGAAGCGGCGATGGCGTCCAGAAGCGACTTCAGCACGCCGTATCCCTTGGCTCGTTGCAAAGAAACGGAATAGAGATAGTTGCAGTAGGAGTGGATCAGGCCGTTCGGGGAAAGAGTCTCGGATATGAACGCCCGCTTGATCAGGCTTTCCGACGTTTCTTCTTCCCGTCCCAGGAACAGCACGGTCTTCCTCAGGAGCTGAACGAGGTAGAAAGGGTTCCCCCCGCTGTAATGATGCAGGAGACCGGCGTTCCGCGCGTCAATGTCCGGGATGAACTTGCGGATGAGTTCACGCGACTCTTGAGGAGAATAGGGAGGAATGTCGATGTGGTTGAACTGATTGAAGAACGGACTCCGGTCGTCCTTGGTGATCCATTCCATTTCCGAGATGATCGAGCCGCTGATACAGTAGGTCACGTGCTCGGACCGGTCTTTGACGCCGCGCATGATCTTCAGGATGTTCTTCGTCTGGTCGAAGTTTGTAAGATTCTGGATCTCCTGAAACTCGTCGAGGAAGAGCAGCACCCGCCTTTTCGCAAACCGTGCGAGCGATTCGGAGAACCCGAAGCACTCCTGGAGCAGCCTCTGCCGGTCGGGCCTTGCCTTCTCCAGCTCCTGCGTGATCGGCAGAAGGGCGTCCCGCAGCGCCTTGTCATGCGCCTCGAACAGGAGCGAGGGCAGGTGCAGAAAAGGCCCGGGCAGCCGGTCTCCCTTCGCATAATGCCAGTAGAGGTGCCATCCCGTGAACTTGAGGGCAAAGTCCTCGGGCGTCTCCGCGATCTCTTCCAGGTTGATGTAGACCGGCAGAACGGCCCGGTCGCGGAGCCGGCGCTTGATGAACTCCTTGATGAGCATGGTCTTCCCGATGCGCCGGAGCCCCGAGAGGTGAGCGTCCGCGGGACGCTGTGCGAGCAGGTACCCCTCCAGGAGCGACAGCTCGCGTTTTCGGCCGGAGAAGATGTCCTGGTCGTCTTTTCGGTAGAAGTAGGTTAACATAAATTATCCCATTTGCCATTAATATCAGACGGGCTATTTTACTTAACTCCCCTCCCCATGTCAAGACGAATCGCCGACGCGCGGTCGGACGGAGGCGGAGACCCGCTACATTTCATGCGCCGTACATAGCCTCTCCAGCCTATCTTTGGCATACAAAATATAACATAATTCGATTGTCTGCCTGCTCGTGAAGGTCAAAGGTGTCAGACACCTTTGACACCCCTCTTATCTATCTTGGTCTCCTGCAATATCCTCGTAGGAGGAATACTCAGGCAAATACGCAATCTAAGCAACCACCAGCTCAAACGGGAACGGCTTGTCAATACCGGCAGTCTTGCTGACATATAGCTTTTCTATCCCGATGGTCTTTCCATTTTTATCCTTCTTGAAGATAATACCCTCTCCTGCCTCTTCACATATAACTTCGTCCTCGGGATTTCCGAACCAGATATCCATCGTGTCCGAATCCTTGTGATAGTAAACCACTACTTTGTCCATATAACATCTCCTTCCTTTACCTTGTCTGTGGGATAAGCAGTTATTAGGAAACCTTTCATCCCCATCTGCCTGACAACTACACAATACAAATGCCCATCAAGTAAAAGATGGCTTGGCAAAAGAGCAGAGTTCTATCAACAAGAAAGACGGAGAGGATATTCCGCTCCAAGGACTCGGCCTCAACTGACCTTGGACAGCCAGCCCTTCTGCTGAAGAACATTCCAGGCAATCCGGATATGCTCCGGTTCAAACATTTGCTTTCTGGGGTTCCATGCATGCGTCTTCTCGATGGCTTGATCCACAGTGACACATTCCTCGCGTATAGCAACCCAGTGAACGGTTGAAAGCAGCTCCATGCCAAAAGGCGTCTCAAATCCTTTCACCAGGTCTGTCACCCGGTCAAAGTGTTTGCGAGTTTCAGCATGGCGCGCAAGCAATGTCATTGCGTGGTCGGCCGATCCAGGAAGCAATTCGATTTGTTTCTGCGGGTTGTCTTCTGCATCGGCATAGCCCTGGATGAAGTGTCCTTCAATGAGGCTGAGCACATGGCGAAGGTTCTCGGAATAGGGGCCGTAAAGACCCTTGCTGTATCGGAGCTTCAACTTTTCGCCGGCTTCCTGCATGAAATACATAAGCTTGTGAATTTCGAGCAGCGATACAAAAGGATCCATTAAGGCATTCAGGTATTGATTCATCAGCCCGAGCAAAGCGGCTCGCCCAACGGTTATCTTCGGTCTTTGCGCTGTTTTGACCATGTCGGAAGCTTGCGGAGCTCCTTTCGGTTCGTAGAGCAGCACACGCACATCGGGCATGGATTCAAAAGCGCGTTCGATGCGCGGTCGCACATCACTCCACTTCAGTCCGCCCAGGCCGCAGCCCAACGGTGGAATAGCGATCGAGCTAATGCCTCGCTGCCGCACTTCCTTTATCAGCGCCTCCAATCCTGCATCGACATACTCAAGCCGGCTCTTGCCCTTCCAATGGTCCTTGGTGGGGAAATTGATAATGTAATGCGGATTCGTCAGTTGGCCTTGCTCATGAACGAACATCTTGCCGGGTTTCAATTCACCCCTCTCGCAAACAGCCTGATACTCCTTGAAGTTCTCCGGAAAGGCCTTGCGGAACTGAAGCGCAATACCGCGCCCCATAACGCCGACGCAATTTACCGTATTGACCAAGGCCTCTACGTCCGCGGTCAGAATGTCGTCTTTTTTCAGATCAATCATGGCCTTATCTCCCGTATGTTTCAATAGTACCAATCAGGCTGAACGCTAACGCCGGGCCGATGCCTGTTCTGCCTGAGAATCGTGTTGACCCGCTCCGCTGTCGGCTCATCAATCACGCCGATTCGTTCTATGAGTTTCCAGGGGCAAGTGTCGTGAAGCAGGAACTCGGCCTGCTTGCCTTCTTTGATTCTTGAGTCACGAAAATCCTGAGCTGCAACAGCATCCCAGCTCACCTCGTTCAACTCGTCCAAGTTTTTCTTAAACCGCGTATAGAAGGCCCCTGCATTGCTCTTGCTGAAGGCCCATCTGCGGCTGTTCTCCCTGGCCCATTCTACCACAGAATAGAGGTCCGTTTCGAGATGTAAAATAGGCCGTTGCCCGCCCGTGTAGGCCAAGTCAAGGTGATTTCCCATGTGGATCAGATACAACATGATCGAACGGGGACAAAAGTAAAACGGGACATACTCGCCGACTTTGGTTCCGGGGTGACAGTCAACCTCCATCGTCAACCTGCGCTGCTTGATCTCCGTCATGCCGATAGTCGTGTGCCCTACCTCCTGAGCAAGCCGCCTGGCATCGGATTCAAGACCGCCCGCGGCCAGAATAGAGGATAGATTATCCACATGGGTAATATGATAGATTTTCGGTCTGTCAGGTGGTTCGCTCATGCTTCTTCAGCCTCCGCATCCAATGCGGTTTCCTCGACGGCTTCAACGTCCTCAATCGCTTCGACCTCATCAGGCAATTTCGCCGCTGCCTCGCACACCGAAACATTGGATAATATTTATCAAATTATGGTAGCAATACCATGGGCAAAGGAGCGATTCCGCGCCCCTCTTATCTATCTTGGTCTCCTGCAATATCCTCGTAGGAGGAATACTCAGGCAAATACGCAAGCCTCACCGATGTCACCGGCCCAAAATTATCGAGGGTCCTGAATCTTGACATTTCATAGAGCAAAATCAAAGACCTCAACCGCATGTTTCACTTTACTTGTTCAGTCAAGTAAAATGGGCGCTGTCC
>MNYV01000066.1 GCA_001873285.1 Nitrospirae bacterium CG2_30_53_67 | reverse complement strand
CAGGGGCCAAGTGAAGTGCTCAAATACTACAAGGAGTTAAAGGAAAGGCCCCAGTCATATCAATTATGTTTGGAGATTTATAAAATAACAAAAAGACTTAAGAGTGATATCGAGGAGGTTGAGTGGATGCTCAAGGCACTGATCAAGTCACTGGAAAACAAACACTTGACCCCTTGAACCCTGGAATCCTTGACCCCTTTTTTTACCCACTAAATGGGAGAAGAACCATATTTATTCTCCGGAACCGCAGCCCCTGTTTTGAAAGATAGCGCGCAGAGGCTCGAAGGTGAGCAAGAGAGCGGAGAGGACGAAGACCGCGTCATGAAAGGGAACCAGCCAGGAAAAACCGGAAGAGACGAACCGGATAAGGTACGGGGTGACCAGGGTCCCGGCGATGTTGGCGAAGGTCAGGACGATCACCGTGATCTTCCATCTCTTGGAGACCCGGGTCTGGGCAAAAAGATGGCAGAGGATATAAAAGACCAGGGGGATCATGAAGAGATGAACGTGGGTGGACTCCATCAATTCCGGAAGCTCCTTGGGGTAGACCATGGCCTCGTCTGATCCCAGGTAGTGGGCCGAAACCGTCTCCGGCAGAAAGCCGATCTTCTGGATTCCATGTGCGACCGAAACAAGGATGCCGGACAGGAGAAAGAGCAGCAGGAATCCCGTTGCTGCCTTGAGGGCCGGATTGGGTCCGTTGCCATTCAGGGGTTTCATGGGACAACCTCCTTGCCGTAGAATTCCTCCCACACCCCGAGCAGGAGCCTGACTCCGTCGGCAATGGCCCGGCAGGAGATCGTGGCCCCGCTGATGTTTAGAATATCCTGATGGTTTCGGATCGGATCCGCGAGCGACTTCCCGAAGAACTGCTTGAGGAAAGACGGATAGCGGACTTCATAGCCATGGGATTCCCGATAAGCCAGGATTTCTACGCGCGCCGCCCGGCCCTGCGGGTTGATCACCACCATATAGGTGATGGGGCGGGCCTTGCCTTTGACATCGTGGATCATGGCATATCCAATCGGCTGCCCTTGAGTCCTCCCAATATAGACAGGTATTTCTGAGAAGCGGACGGGAGTTTGTGCCCGCTTCTCAATACGTATTTTAAGTTCCCGGTCTAAGGAAAGCGTAACCGTTTCGATCTCTTCGGCTTTGGGGAAGGCGATCTTCAAAGCCTGCTCCTGGGTTAAATAGACCTCGGCCCGGCCCTCGGAAACGAGAGTGCACCCTAAAACAAGGGTGAACAATGTCGAAAATGATATGTGAACAGCCATTGCTTGATTCATTCGGTTTCCTCATTTTTTCTGCCGCAGAGATCGGCAGCAAAGCGCCTGCCTCTCCCTGTAGCAGAGGTCTGCCATCATAATGGTTTAGAACATATACGTTGCGCCGAGGTTAAACACATTGAAGTCATTTTCTGTCCCGTCTTTCCACATCTCATAATCAGCTTTGATCGCCACTTCGGGTATGGGATAGTAGGCCAGCCCCGTGGTCGTAACCTCCCGGTCATTGGCGGGATCCTTGGTGAGGCCGGAACTCAGCTCCTTTTGCGTATCGAATTCTTCACGCCGGGCAAAGACGACCAACTCCTTCTTGGACGATGAAAACGGAATGTGGTAGGCGGCCTCAGTATACCAGCCTGTCTGTTCTTCGCCCACGGCCTGGCCGGTTGCGGCAAAAATCTTGTCCGTATCGCCGATATCGGTCCGGGTATAGAGCCCGATCAGTTCCAGATTGCCGATGCGGTATTTGCCGTCCACTTCGGCCAGGGTGACGTCTGCGTCTCCCAGGGAGGGATCGTCCTGCGCAGCCCCGCCGGTATAAAAGGAAGCCCCCAGATGGAGGCCGGGCAGGCCCACATACTCCAGTCTCCCCACAAAAGCGAGGTCCTCGGCCTTGGCCTCTGACACCTTCTGCCTTCCCTTTCGGATGCCGTCTTTTGCAGTAAAGCCGGATGCATCCAAACCGCCTACGATGTAGGCTCGGTAACGGAGTCCCGGCATGATCTCACCGAAGATTCCGGCGCCTCCCTCCTGCCATGAAGTGGGAATGAGGTACTTCTGGACATAAGGCCGCTCCACGCTGTAGAAAAGCGGCGGTTCGTGATACTCGTTCAGGTACCCTACCGGCATCAGGATGGCGCCGGCACGGATGTTGAATGCGTCGTTGATCAGGAAGTCAAGGTGTGCAAATTCAAGTTCCATTTCCTGAGCGGCATGCTCAAAATCCACCTCTGCGTCGAGGATAATCCGATCCGTGAAGCTGTAGGTCAGGCCGATCACCATTCGATGCATGTCCATCTCATTCTCGTCACTTTCAATGGCGTTGTAGTGCAGCTCGCCATAACCGTGGAAGTGGATCTTGGATTCATCCTCGGTGCGTTCCATCTTTAACTCCTCCAGTTCATTTGTGAGGTGTTCGATTTTCTCTTCCATGTCGGAAAGCCTGTCCGCAAAAGCAGGGACGGCAGAGATCAGAATGAGTAAAAAGATGAAGATCATATTCTTGGTGATTCTCATTATAGATGCCGGCACAGATCCCGAAACGGATAAGCTGGGTACGGACGGCATCACCTTGGATGCGGGATATGCGGACACTCTGACCTCTCCTGATTTATTTATGAAAGACATATCGAGACCTCCATGATTATAAGATAATGAAAATCATTATCAAAAATAGAATAAAAAAACTAAGAACGGCACTTGCTGCAAACGCCGTAAAGCTCCATGACGTGATGTGTGACTTTGAACCGGTATTGACCGGCAACGGATTTCTGAAGCGATTCGATGCGGTCGTTTTCAAATTCGATGATCCTGCCGCATCGGGTGCAGATCAGATGGTCGTGGTGCTCAATCTGGTTGTCCGGTTCATAACGGGTAAAACCGCCGCCGAAGCTCCTGCCGGCGGCGAGACCGGCGTCCGAGAGAAGTTTTAAAGTGCGGTAGACCGTGGCATAGCCGACTTGGGTGGAGATCTTCTGAACACGATGATGGAGTTCTTCGGCGCCCATATGCCCCTGGTTTTCAAAAAAGGTGCGGGCGATCAGCTCCCGTTGACCGGTCATGCGCAGGCCTTTGGATGAGAGATAATTCTGGAATTGCTCGAGCATCTTCTTCAACAAGGGGATTTCTCCAAAATTGAAACAGTCTGTTTATACAGATAATACTGAAATTGAAAATCATTGTCAATAGAAAAATAATAATTCAATAAAAAATATTTTTCTCATGAAACGAACTGATATCTAAGCAGTTTTGTTTTTTTTGGACTCGAAGCGAAGTTCGCCGGTGTAAACAGGGATGGCGAATTTCAGCATCAGGGTGTAAATCAAGGCGCCGAGGGCCCAGATCCCCATGGTAATCAGGATTTCATAATTGGTCGGTGAGTATTCATAGATCTCTCCGAGGGTTGTAGGCACAAAGCCCGGGACCACGACGCCCATCCCTTTCTCGATGTAGATCCCCATCAACATGCAGATACACGCGGTATTGAGGGTGAGGAAATTCTCACGGGTACTGGGGGTCAGAAAGAGGACAAGAGCGGTGATGTTCAGGATTACGGACCACCACATCCAGGGGACCATGCTGGTATGGCCGTGAAGCCCGAAGAAGAGGTACTTCATGGGAGCCAGATGGATGCTTCCGGAATAGAACTCTTTGAAGACCTCCGCCCCGAAGAGGAAGAGGTTGAGACACATGGCATAGGCGATGAGTTCCGCAATCTTGAAGATGGCCTTGTCTTCGATATCAATACGCGAGACCTTGCGGATGATCTGGAAGAGAATCAGCATGATCGCGGGACCCGAGCAGAAGGCCGAGGCCAGGAATCTCGGCGCCAGGATCGAAGCGTTCCAGTAGGGCCGGGCCGATAGGCCGTTATAGAGAAAGGCCGTGACCGTGTGGATTCCCACGGCCCAGGGGATGGAAAGGATGATGAGGGGCGCAATGAGTTGAAGGCTGTACTCCTTGCCCAGAGAAAGCTTATAGAGCGCGTAAAGAAAGATGGTCAAATTGATGATGAGATAGCCGGAGAGGACCACCACGTCCCACGCCAGGAGAGAACTCGGAAAGTTCATGGCGCCGATAAAAGGGAGGATGTGCCAGATCCGTGTGGGCTGCCCCAGGTCCACCATGACAAAGAGAATGCAGAGGATGACCGCCGTGGTGGCGAGCATCTCCCCGAGAATGGCGATCTCCTTGATGGGTTTGAAGTTGTAGATGTAAGCCGGGACGACCAGGACCACCGCTGCAGCGGCCACACCCACGAGGAAGGTGAAGTTGGAGATGTAGAGCCCCCAGGAGACCTGATCCCTCATGGCCGTGACGATCAGTCCCCGATTGATCTGCTGGAAGTAGGCCGCCAGGCCTATGAAGATGAAGAAGCCGAGGAACGCGAGCCACATGTAATATTTTCGGTCCCCGATGGTGATCTGTTTCAATGCCTTGAAAAAGTTTCGGATGATTTCAGCCATCGCTGTTTCCTCTCGTCCAAAAAATGTTTAGGTTGCAAAGAAGTAATAAAATTTTGGATAGGTATTCAAATCTTCTTTCAGGCGGAAGACGCGCTTGTTTTCGATGCAGTAACGGATCTCACTTTTCGGATCCAGCAGATTCCCGAATTTTCTTGCCCCCACGGGACAGACCTCCACACAGGCAGGATACTTCCCGGCACGGGTTCTCTGGATGCAGAAGGTGCACTTTTCAACCACACCCTTGTATCTGGGGCGGTTGCCGAGATAATGGGTCTCAGGATTCAGTTCGTCCGGCGGGATATTCGGCTCGGCCCAGTTGAAGTGCCGCGCCCCGTAAGGGCAGGCAGCCATGCAGTAGCGGCATCCGATACACCAGTTATAGTCCACCACCACGATCCCGTCCGGTTCCTTCCATGTGGCCTGCGTGGGACAGGCCCGGACGCAGGGCGGATTCTCACACTGTTGGCATTGCACCGGCATATAGAAATGGTCCGGCTCAGGCACCTGGGCAGGATTGTAATAGGACTCCGAGTTTTCGAGATCCACCCATTTTTCCCCGTTCTTGAAGCGAAGGACCGTAATCCAGTGGATCTGCGGGTCCCGTGACTGATTGTTCTCCCCGACGCAGGCATAGACGCAGCGGCGGCAGCCGATGCAGCGCGAAAGGTCCAATCCATACCCGAAGAGGACATCCGGAAGGGGAGGTGTCGCCTTGACTGAAACCTTTTTTCCATACTCTTCGGAATAAGTTTTCTCGAAACGGTCAAGGACCTCCTGGATCTCCTGCTTGCTCATTTCCCTGAAATGCTTCTGGAAAAAGACGTCCAAGAACGAGGCGTCCGCGTTTTTCAGCGGCAGAGCGGATGCGGCAATGCCCATGGCCGTGCCTTTGATGAAGTTTCTCCGGTTTAAATGGAGGTTGAGCGGGTTGTTACGAATTTTTTTGGACATAAGGATCCATCTCCTTATAAAAGGATCATCATTTGAGAAACCTTTTTTGCTTCTTCTCCCATCTATTGGATAAGAAGGGTTCGAGGATTCAAGAACCTATAGAGATCCAGGGTTCAAGGGTTCCAGGGTTCAAGGATTCAAGTGGTTTTTTTGATTTCTGTTACCTTTCAGTTTTTTCTATGCTTTTCACTTGGACCCTAAGCCCCTTAACCCCTCGGACCCTTGAGTTTTTAAAAAGCACTTCACTTGACCCCTGGAATCCTTGACCCCTTGACCCCTGATGTTTTCACCCACTCTT
>MNYV01000065.1 GCA_001873285.1 Nitrospirae bacterium CG2_30_53_67 | reverse complement strand
GCAGTCAGGAGATTCATAAAATCCCCATCCACATTCAACTCCAGATAGGTGATCTTCCGCCGGATGTCGTCCAATTCATGGCGCTTCCTGTTGGAAAGAAGGGAGATACAGGCGCCCGTGCCTGCACTGTTTTTTAGCGGCTCATACGTCTGAAGCGGGATATCCGGCACCATCCCGATGGTCACGGCCATCTTCGGATCCATATAGGCCCCGAAGGTCCCTGCCACGTAAAAATGTTTCAGGTCTTTAAAAGATACCCCTGCCTTCCGGGTGATCACGGTCAAGGCCGTGTACATGGCCCCTTTGGTCCTGAGCAGGTTGTTGATATCGAGTTCACTCACGGTGATGTCTCGACCCGTTCCGGTCTCATCCCCTGAAGTTATTCGATAGGCCTTGACACCATCCAGTTCCACCACGGAGGACGCGTCCGAGACGATCTTTCCCCGCTCGTCGATCACACCGCAGAGGAAGAGTTCAGCCATGAGGTCCACAAGCCCCGAACCGCAGATGCCCTGCGGGGGAACGCCTCCGATGGTGGCATAAGAGGCTTTGAGCGTCTTCCGGTCGATCCGGACCTTTTCAATGGCCCCGTCCGCAGCCCGCATCCCGCACTTCACCACGCCCCCTTCGAGGGCCGGCCCTGCCGCGCCTGCGGCCACCATGAGCCAATGCCGGTTCCCGAGCACGATCTCCGCGTTGGTCCCCACATCCACAAGGATAGAAAGGTCCTCGTCCTCATACATTCCGGAGACCAGGATCCCGGCCAGCACGTCCCCGCCCACGTAGCTCCCCACATTGGGAAGGACATAGACCATGGCGTTTTCATTCCCCGTGATCCCAAGCGTCTGTGCCGGATAGATCTCGGTGCGGTTGATCACAGGGGTGTAGGGCTCCCGGCAGATTTTCTGCGGAGAGAGCCCAAGAAAAAAATGGATCATGGTCGTGTTCCCGGCCACGGCAAGGGCGTAGAGATGATGCCTGTCGATCCCATGCATATTGAGCATGGATTCGATGTTGTTGTTGAAGGAGCGGATGACCATCTCCTGAAGGTCCTGCAAGCCCCCGGGCCGCTCGCAATAATGGATACGGTTCAGGATGTCTTCGCCGTGCCTGATCTGAGGGTTTTCATCGGATCTCCGTGCAAGGATCTTCCCCTTGTCCAGGTCCAGGAGATAGTAAGCGATGTTGGTGGACCCGAGGTCCACGGCCACGCCGAAGTTCCGGTCGGATTGGTCGCCCGGTTCTACATCAATCACCTCGCCCCGAAATCCAAAATTTGCATGTGTCAGTGTGAGTGTCAGTGAAAATTCCGAGTCATGCAGCGTCTCGGAAATCCTTCGCGCCATGGGAAGAGAAACAGTGGGGCGAGGAC
Organism: Nitrospirae bacterium CG2_30_53_67; assembly: GCA_001873285.1. Lineage (NCBI taxonomy): Bacteria > Pseudomonadati > Nitrospirota > Nitrospirae bacterium CG2_30_53_67. The sequence goes on along the minus strand of MNYV01000065.1, from coordinate 8,851 downwards.
ACCCTGCTGTTTTTTCCAGCATATCCAGGACCCGGTCCACATCTCCCCGGTTGTCCCGAAGGCTGGGTTCAGCCACATGAAGAAAGACCTTGCGGACCATGGGGTCCGGATCTTCCCCGGAAAGAATCTCTGGCATATCATCGGTTTCGGGATCGCTCATCATTGCCGCCTATGCGTCACCGGGTTCAAATCGTTCAAAAGATTTAAACAGTTCAAACCGCTTAAACGGCTTGAACCTCTTAGACCTCATACATAATCTTCCCCATATCCGAGACATCGTACCCGCCCATTTCAAGAAGAATGTCCTTAAACTCTTTTTCCTCACGAATGATCCGGAGGAGCCTCACCATGGCCACGGTTTCAAAAAAGACTTTGGGAATGAGAAAATCATACCTCTCTCGGGCCAGGGGGAGAAAATCCAGGGAAAGGGCGCGGGCCGCGGCCAGGATGCCGACGCCCGCGTCCGCCGTGCCTCCGGCCACGGCCGAGGCCACGCCCATGTGCGTATATTCCTCCCGTTCATATCCGCGAATCAACCCAGGATTAATCCCGAGGTCATGGAAATATTTGTCCGTGAGGAGCCGCGTCCCCGATCCCTTCTGCCGGTTGATGAAGACCAGATCATCCCGGCAGAGGTCCTTAAATTGTGTAATTCCTTTGGGATTCCCTTTCCGGACCAGGAGTCCCTGCTGCCGGTAGACCAGGTTCACCAGCACGACCTTTTTTTCCGGAAGGAGGCGCTGAATAAAGGGGATGTTATATTCCCCGCTCTCTTCATCGAGGAGGTGTGTCCCTGCAAGATGGGCCTCTCCCCTCTTGATCGCGAGGAGCCCGCCCATGCTCCCCACATGGGCTGAAGAGAGGGACATCTCCGGATATTTCTTCTTCAGGAGGTTGGCGAGAACGTCCAGACTGTTGTCATGGCTTCCGATACAGACCAGGGTGTTTTCGATCTCCTTTCTCGAACGGATTAAATGGACCGTCACCTCGGATCGGGCGGCCATCCCCTCGCTCAGGGCGGGGACCCGTACCATGCCGTCTGCGCGCACCAGGGACATGAGCATGCCCGCTCCCCGTGAAACGGGGGTGGCGATAAAACGGCCTTCCACGATTCCGACCTTGACCCGGAGGAACTCCTCCAGGCCCATGGTGGATGCGACCTGCCGGGAGAGCGTGGCCTTTATGATCGCAGGCGCCGGCGCCGGTTGTCCCTGCCAGGCATGGATAACCGGCTTGATAAAGAGATCCAAGGTCAGGACCGCGGAGACCGGATATCCGGGGATCCCGACCACGGGTTTCCCCTGCACCATTCCGAGAATAACCGGCTTTCCCGGACGGATATGGATCCCGTGCACAAAGACCTCGCCCAGATCACGGAGCGCATGGACCGTGAAATCCTGCTGTCCCGCAGAAGACCCTGCATTGACCACCACCAGGTCGGACCGGCCGAGGGCACTGAGAATGTTCTCCTTTAAAAGGCCGAGGTCATCCGGTACGATCGCATGCCTGACGGCCTCCCCCCCCCACTCCTGAACCATGCCGCAGAGGATCCGGGAATTGAATTCAATAATCTTTGCTCCTGTGACCTCCGACCCGGGCTGCACCAGTTCATCGCCTGTGGGGATCACCTCTACAACGGGAAAACGGCGCACCCTGACCTCCGTCAACCCGCCGGCCAGCATGGCGCCCATATCCACCGGACGGATCCGATGGTTCTCCGGGATGATCAGCTCCGTGGCCACGATATCCTCTCCCATGGTCCGGACATGCTGATAGGGAGTGGCGGGCGCCGTGATCTCGATCTCCGTCTCACTGCACCGGTCCACGTCCTCGATCATGATCACGGCGTCCATGCCCGAGGGGAGAGGATCTCCGGTATCCACAAAAATCGCTTTCTCGCCGATTGAGAGCCTCTTTGGAGAGGTCTCTGAAGCGCCCAGGGTATCGGTAAACCGGACGGCCACACCGTCCATGGCCGAACCGTGATACGTGGGCGAAGAGATCCGGGCGGCCACCGCCTCGGCCGTAATCCGCCCGAGGGAAGCGTCCACAGGGATCGGCTCTCCAGGGAGGGGCTCAAGCAGACCACGGCCCGACAGCTCGGATGTCCACTTGGCAAGGGCATCGGCCAAAGGGGAATTTTCAGGATAGACCTGTCGTTTAATCATAACTGTATTCTGTATGCTGGATGCTCAAAAAACCCTGACATCAACCTCCTCGTCCTTTTCAAGGCCGAGCTTGTTTTCAGGAACGACCACGGTCCCGGAGGCATCAACCAAGGTGGAGATCAGGCCGGATTTGCCCAGGATCGGCCGCGCCCGGAGCGCTCCTTCGTGCAGTTCCAGGGCCACACGGATGTAGTCCTCCCGACCCGGACGGGAAGCGATGCTCCGTGTGATCCGTGCCTTGACCGTACACCCGATGAACCGTTCCCAAGAGGGGACAGCCTCACCGGACAGAAGCCGGAGCACGGGCCTCACAAAAAGTTCGAACCCGATTGCGACCGCTGCCGGATGGCCAGGGAGACCGATCACGGGCCTTGACTTCACCAGTGCACACAGGGTCGGTTTCCCCGGTTTCACGGCCACCCCGTGCACCAGGACCCCGGGTTCGCCCAGTTCCTTGATGACCCGATCTGTGAGATCCTTGGCCCCCACGGAACTACCGCCGGATAAAAGGATGAGGTCTGTCTCTTGAACGGCCTTTAAGACCGCCTCCTTGAGGCGATCCTCCTCGTCCGGCACGATCCCGAAATGAACCGGCACGCCTCCATGCTGCGCGACGAGGGCCGAGAGATGATAGGAGTTGATGTCCCGCACCTGACCCAGGCCGGGGACCCGGTCCGGAGGGATGATCTCGTTCCCCGTGGGGATCACGGCCACCCTCGGGCGCCGATAGACCCTGATTCTAATGATGCCGATCCCACACAGGGCGCCGATGTCCTGAGGCCTTACTCGGCGCCCGGGCTTTCCGACCGTCCGGTTCTTCCGGATATCCTCACCGGCCTGGATCACATTCTCACCCGGGGCCGCAGGGCGGCTGACTTCAATCATCTTCTCATCCACCGGAGATGCATGCTCCAGCATGACCACGGCATCGGCGCCATCAGGCAGCATCCCGCCGGTGGCGATCTTGACCGCATCCTGTGGACGGACACCCACCGCGGCACGGACCCCCATGGGAACCTCACCCGCAAGATTGAGATAAGCGGGAAGCGTCTCGGTCGCGCCGAACGTATCCCCGGCCCTGACCGCATATCCATCCATGGTCGCTTTTGCAAACGCTGGAAGGTCGACAGGAGAGCGGATCTCGGCGCTCAGAATCCGGCCCAGGGAGGCAGACACGTTTATCTCCTCATCGGGAAGTTTCGATACCTCCAGATTCCGGAGAAAAATCTTCTGCGCCTCCTCCCGAGGAATGACCCCGGTCCGGCCCAGCATGTCCTTGATCTTCTTCCCGGTCTGATCTGTCATCCTGAATGTAACCTTGTGTTATCGGGTTATCCGTCCAATTTCATTTTTTATTTTTATACCATAACAGGCCTTTTAAGACAATGGAATATGGACTCTCATAAAAAAAGCCGCTGTCTTTATGGGACAGCGGCTTTTTTAGAACTGAAACATGACGAATTAGTGCTTCTTGGTCAAAGGCGTGTGCTCATGGCTCTTGGATTTGTCGTACGTGAACCCTTTAAAGAACGGGCTCTTCTCGTTGTGGCACTTCTTGCATGCGGCCTCGTCTGGAGCATTAACGAGCCCTTTGGCCTTGATCTCGTCCAGCTTGTAGTCCCGGTTGGTCATCATCACCTTCATGTAATCCGACCCTGCACCGTGGCAGGACTCGCACTGAACGCCAGGCATATCTGCCTTGCCGTTCACCGTGTGGCATCCCAGACAGGCAGCATCCGTGGTGTAGTCCTTTTCCGGATCAAGCTTGGCAGCCGTCTTGGCCTCTGCGGCCGCACCCGGCTTCAAACTGTCCAATGCCTTGGCCATCTTGGTCTGCTCCCAACTCTTGAACTGCTTCATGTGGCACATCTTGCATTTCGCCACACCCACATAGTCTGCGGCGGAAACCATGCCCGCTGAAACAATAACAAAGAGAGCTGCCACCATCATTATAGTCCATTTTTTCATTGATGTATCACCTCCTTCCTTGATGAATTTAAGATATGTTTATAGATGCATTTTTATATATCAAAGACGCCGGCAAGTCAAATATATTCAGAACTTTTTTTATTTTTTAATAACAGGCGAGATAGGATCGCTATGATCTGATTTTAAAATGCTTTTCAAGTGGATTGTCAACCACAGACAGGAATTATGTTGACTAACAACCTGAAATCCTTTAGTATGAAGGGCCGTGTCCGGCTGCATGAGAATAAAACCTTTGAAACCCAAGGATTAGGATGCATACAAGGATTGCGGTCACCGGCATGGGGGCTGTGACTCCCCTGGGAAATTCCATGGAGGAGACCTGGCAGGGCCTGGTCCGAGGCCGGTCCGGCATCGGCCCCATCACCCGTTTCGATGCTTCAAACCTCCCCTGCCGGATTGCCGGAGAAATCCGGGATCTCCCCAAAGACCCATATCCTAAAAAGCTTCTTCGCCGCCTCGACCCCTTTGTCTTATACGCCCTTACCGCGTGTTCCGAGGCGTTCTCTCAGGCCGGACTCGACCGCTCCGGGTGGGACCGGACACGGGCCGGCGTGGTCATCGGCTCCAGCAGGGGGGGGATCACGACCCTGGAAGCCGGCATGGCCTCGTATGCCCGAAAGGGATTTCAGGGACTTTCCCCTCATCTTACGGTCTCATCGCTGATCAACCAGGCCCCTGCCATGATCTCCATGCAGCATCAGCTTCTCGGTCCGAGCCTTGCCGTATCCACGGCCTGCGCCTCCGGCGCCCATGCCATCGGGGAAGCGGTCAGAATCCTCCGGTCCGGAGACGCGGACCTCATCATCAGCGGAGGTTCGGAAGCGCCCATCACCTCCATGATCATCGGCGGATTTGCCAGGGCGCGCGCCCTCTCCCGGAGAAATCAAGAGCCGGAGAAGGCCTGCCGGCCGTTTGACAGGGACCGGGACGGATTTGTGATCAGTGAGGGGGCTGGAATCCTGATCCTCGAAACATGGGAACATGCTGAATCGCGCGGGGTCAAGATCTTAGGCGAGATCCTTGGGTTCGGCCTGTCATCCGATGCCTGCCACATGACGGCCCCCGACCCGAGGGGAGACGGGATGATCCGGGCCCTGCGGCTGGCCATGAGGGATGCCGGGATCGGGCCGAATGAGATCGATCTGATCAATACCCACGGCACCGGAACCCGACTGAATGACCGGATCGAGGCATTGGCGCTCAACTCTGCCCTGGGCCCTCGGTCTGCGGTGATCCCGGCCTGCGCCATCAAGTCCATGACCGGACATATGCTCGGCGCCAGCGGAGCTTTGGAAGCCATTGCCTCCATCCTGAGTGCCAACACAGGGATCATCCCTCCTATCCTAAATCTCGAACACCCGGACCCGGAGTGCGGTTTGAACTTTGTTTGCGGCGAGCCGCAACGGGCAAGGATAACGACGGTCCTCTCCTCCTCTTTCGCCTTCGGCGGCGCCAACGCGGTCCTGATCGTACGCGGGGCCGCCTTTTGATCTTCGGAATCAGGCGGCCATATTAAGCATATTTATTGACAGATCCTTCAATTCAATTTTATAATATCCATAACGGTTCCAGACGTTTGATTTTCTTGGCCCGATCCAGGCAATCCTTTTTTTTAGAGGCGGCTCATGTTCAAGGTTGATTCCATCACCCCGGAACAGTTTACTGAACTCACCCGTTTGGCACAGGAGCTCAACTCCGCGCTTCAGAAATCCCAGGTGATCCAGATCATCCTCTTAAGAGGCGCCGAGATCTCCGGTTCGAAAGGCGCGTGCCTTGCCCTGTTCAACGAGAAGGAGGAAGCCCCGGAGGTCCATGCCCACGGAATCAGCCGGGGGCTCACCGGCCACATCGCTCCCCTTTCCATGGGACCTCTCAGGGACACGGCATCGAGAGAGGGGTTCTGCCGGATAGACCGCCTCCCGGCGGGCGTTGAAGACGCCTTCCGCACAGGCTTTTGTTTCTCTCTCATTCACAACGGAATCATGATCGGACTCCTTTATTTTTTCGATCACGAGGAGGGCCCATGCCCGGAGAACCGGATGCAGGTCATGCAGATCATCGCCAACTATGCGGCCACGTCCGCCGCTAATGCGGTTCTTTATGAGCAGAGGGAACGGAAGATCCGCCAGTTGAATATTCTGAATGAAGCCGCGGTCTCGCTCGCATCGGAGCCCGACATGAAATCCCTGTTTCAGAAACTGGCCGATCATGCGCTCTTCCTGCTGCGCTCGGAAGCGGCGCTCCTGATCCTGCCGGCGCCGGAATCCAGTCAAATAGAACAGACCTATATCTCAGAAAGCCCGGAGCGCCATTCCATAGCGATCCGGCCCCGGATCTCAGGCATCTTTTCAGATATGATGACCTCGCAGAAAGTGCTGAACCTCCAAACCAAAGACCTTGAGGCAAAAACCATTGACCTCCCCTTTTCTCTGCCTCACGTTCGAAGCCTTCTTGCGGTTCCCATCATCCACCAGCAGGCATCCATCGGGATTCTCATCCTGATCAACAAAGTAAACGGCCCGTTCTTTGACAAGGAGGATGAGGATCTCCTGATCACCTATGGATTCCAGGCCGCCCTTTCCATCGAAAACGCCCGGCTCCACGAACATAACAAGAGGCTGGCCATCACGGACGGTCTGACCGGACTCTTCAACCACCGTGAGTTCCAGTCCAGGCTGCAAGCGGAAGTGCGGCGGTCTGAGCGGTACAAACGCACCTTCTCCTTACTCATGATCGACATAGACCACTTCAAGACCTTCAATGACCGCCATGGGCATCCGGTAGGAGACAAGATCCTGCAGGGGGTGGCCTCAACGATCCGGGAATCGATCCGGGACATTGACATCCCTGCCCGCTACGGCGGTGAGGAGTTCGTCGTGATCCTTCCTGAAACCCCTTATGACCCCGCACAGATCGTCGCTGAACGGATACGGGGAAAGATCTTCGAAAAATCCTACGGGAAAACCCTGGGCAACGAAGACTTCCTGATCACGGTCAGCATCGGGATATCCACCTTCCCCGGAGACGCCGTGAGCCGTGAGGAACTGATCACCAAAAGCGACCAAGCCCTCTATTTTGCAAAACGCGAGGGGAGAAACCGAATCCGGCGTTACGATGAAACCCTCAAGGCCTTCATCGAAAGTAAGGAAGAGCACATCGAGGACATCTTAAAAGACGCCAAGGTCAAGGTCATGCGGGACCTGGCTGCGGCTGTGGACGCCAAAAATCTCTTTACCCGAGGCCATACCGACGAAGTGACCCATTATGCCGTGGCCCTGGCCAAGGCATTGAAACTCTCCAACACCGATATTGAAAGCATACACCTCGCGAGCATCCTTCACGATATCGGGACCGTGAGCATCCCCGATGAGATCCTGAACAAGCCCGGGCCCTTGACCGATGAGGAAAGAAAGATCATCCAGGGCCATCCGCATCTGGCTGAGATGATCCTGCAGAAGGCGAAACACCTGGAGAGCATCATCCCCGCGATCCTGTACCATCACGAACGCTACGACGGGAAAGGGTATCCCGACGGCATCAAGGGTGAAAAGATTCCTCTCATGGCAAGGATCCTCTCCATCGTGGAGGCCTACCAGGCCATGTGCTCCGACCGCCCCTACCGTCAGCGCAGATCCAAAGAGGACGCCGTCAAAGAACTCAGGGAAAACGCGGGCAAACAGTTTGACCCCGAACTCGTCAAGGTCTTCATCGAGATCATCTCCTAATCCAGGCCCAATCCCATAGAAGTCATCAACCTCCGGCAAAGCCTGAGGCTTGACGTTTGCCGGCCCCCTCAAAGGGGCCTATTCGCAGACAGTTAAAAACACCCTCCCTTAACCCCTCCTCTCCTCCCCTTACTACAAGGGGGTCTCCCCCTCTTATTTAAGAGGGGGTCGGGGGGAGTTATCCCTCTGACGTGGGCAAGGGGGAGTTAGGGGTAAAGCATTTCGGTTAACTGCATACTCCCGGAATGGCCAAACTCTAAGAGTCCTCCGGCAGAGCCGGGGGTTTGCCCTTATTTAATCACGGATCATCTCATGGTGGGTATTAAATGCAGTATCAAGAGGGTCCGTCCCTATTTCACACGAATTCTCATGACAGAACTGATGTGATTCTGAAGAGTCTCCAACCGTTCCGCAGGCGTCATCGAGAGCATCCAACGGATAACCGTAAGATCAACGCCATCCTCGCTGTAGGCCGTCTCACTCCCGGGATATGAATTCTTCGACTCATCCATTTGATCTGCCCGCTTATCACGATTCATACTTCCTCAAGATTGACGGCTTAGTAAAAAGTCCTAAAATGGACGGCAAAGAAAAAAGCTCCGGATGCAAGGCACGCAAGTCCTGAGGAATGAGGCGTACGTTAGACGTACGCTGCAGTGACGAAGGACGCAGCGTAACGCCGCAGACGGACTTTTTACGAAGCCGTGTCCGGCTATCTACTTCATGGTTCCCGTATAACAACCCTTCACAGACAACCATCCGGCATAATACTCCGCAATTCCTTTTTGCCTGACCCACAACAAACCGGGGGGCTATCCCCTGTCAGCGCAGGAAGGTTACGAGAGAACGGTTCTGATAGCCCCGGCCTTTCTCCTTCAGAAAAATATTCTGTAACTTTTGGATTCTACAATCGTTTCTCAGAACCGTCCCGCGGCTCTCCTTGTTGGACTGAACGCTCTACTCTACGAG
>MNYV01000064.1 GCA_001873285.1 Nitrospirae bacterium CG2_30_53_67 | reverse complement strand
AATACCGGGGGATTGGATTGTCTCCCTGATTTATGGTATAATAATAACAAAAAAGATCATCTCCAAAAGAGTGTGTGAAAACATCAGGGGTCAAGGGGTCAAGGATTCCAGGGGTCAAGTGAAGTGCTAAAAACATAAGGGGCCGAGGGTCATAGGGTTACGCTTCGTGTGTCCCGTTTTTCTTTATCCTTGCCGTCTGCGACGGCTACTACACTAAGGCATCTTGGGATCAAGGGTTCCAGTGTTTTTCTCTGGAGATTTTGCTTGCGTTTCAGTATTTCACTTGACCCCTTGAACCCTGGAATCCTCGAACCCTTTTTACCCACTAGATGGGAGAAGAACCATAAAAAATCATCATGAAAGGGTATGATGGACGGCCTGACCGTAACCAGAGAGATCTTAAAACAGTTGATTGAAAAAGCCCAGGCCGAAGGAGCCAGCCGCATCACCAGGGTCGTCATTGAGGTCGGTGAACTGAGCGGCCTGGATACCAAGGAAATGCAGACTCATTTTGAACAATTAAGTCAGGATACCCTTGCACAAGGGGCGAAACTTTCCATTACATCGATTCCTCTTAAGGTCAGATGCCTATCCTGTTCGACCGAATATAATGCCGGCGGATTCAAGATGACCTGCACCCATTGCGGGAGCATCTCGTCCGAGCTCATCTCCGGGAACGAACTCCGCGTCAAGGAGATGGAGGTCGGATAGATATCCCGTTTTGCTTTCTGATAAATTTGTCGCACCCCCATTCCTTCAATACCTGTTGCGCTTTATCTCACAATCCATTAGACTATCTAAAAATTATTTCAATTTCGTTAGTTGACTAAAAAAAAGTGATCGGATCCGGGTGCAGCCGGACTTTTCAGAAAGGAGGGACTGATGCCGTGGAACCCAGGAAGTCCGGGAGGCGGGCCGTGGGGTGAAGGCCCCCTGCCGATTGAAGACATGGTTAAAAAATTTGAAGAATCGTTCCGGTCTTTCAAGTCTTTGAAGCATAAGATCCCGGGGGCAGGGGCCATCGTGATGGTGATTCTGGCCTTGTGGGTTTTATCCGGGATTTTTATTGTGGCCCCGGATGAGATGGGGGTGGTGAAGCGGTTCGGAAAGATGGTGAGAACTGCGCAGCCTGGCCCGCACTGGCATATCCCTTTTCCTGTGGAATCGGCGCTCAAGCCCAAGGTGACCAAGGTTCACCGGGTGGAGGTGGGATTTAGAACCGTCGACTCCGGTTCGCCGGCCCGGTATCGGGAGGTTCCCGCCGAGGCCCTGATGCTCACCGGAGACGCCAATATCGTGGCCCTGGAGTTTATTGTGCAGTACCGGATCCAGGACCCGGTCTCTTATCTCTTCAACATCCGTGATCAGGAGAAGACCATCAAGGATGCGGCAGAGGCAGCCATCCGCGAGGTGGTCGGCAAGAATAAGATCGATGAAGTTCTGACCGAGGGAAAGTTCCAGATCCAGCAGGATACCATGACCCTGCTCCAGGGGATCCTGGACCGGTACGAGGTCGGAATCATGGTGGACGCGGTCCAACTGCAGGATGTCCTCCCTCCCGAGCCGGTGATCGCCGCCTTCAAGGATGTGGCCTCGGCCAAAGAGGACAAGGAAAAGATCGAGAACCAGTCTATGGGTTACCGAAATGACATCCTCCCCAAGGCCAAGGGTATGGCCCAGCAGATCATCAATGAGGCACAGGCCTACCGTGAGGCCAAGATCAATGAGGCCAAAGGGGATGCCAGCCGCTTCCTTCAGGTCCTTGCCGAGTATAAGAAGGCTAAGGATGTCACGAGGACCAGAATCTACCTGGAAACCCTTGAGGAGATCCTTCCCCGGATGGAAAAGGTTCTCCTGGATCAGAACGTATCTGAAAGAGTGTTGCCCTACCTCCCGCTCGAACGGCTGATGGAAAAAGGCGGGCAGGAAAAGGCCAAACCATAAGCAAGGAGGAAGAGATGAAAAAACTTTCTGCCGTGGCCGGCGTCCTGATCATCCTGGCCATGTTGTCCCTCTCCCAGGTTCTCTTTACCGTGGATCAGACGGAATCGGCCCTTCTGGTGCAATTGGGAAAGCCGGTCCGGACCATCCATGACCCAGGCCTTCATGTCAAGGTCCCCTTTGTCCAGCAGGTCATCTTTTTTGACAATCGGATTCTGGAATATGATGCGGCGGCTAAAGGAATCATTACCAGGGATAAGAAGAACCTGGTGGTGGACAACTTTGCAAAATGGAGAATCAAGGACCCGCTGAGGTTCTATCAGACCATGCGGAATGAATTCGGGGCGCAGGCCCGCCTGGACGACATTATCTACTCGAATCTCAGGGCGGAGCTCGGAAAATATGATCTCATCCAGATGGTTTCAGAAAACCGATCCCAGATCATGAAGACGGTGACACAGGATACCAACCGAAAGGCCCTCTCTTATGGGATCGAAGTGGTGGATGTCCGGATCAAGAGAGCGGACCTTCCGCCGGAAAATGAGAAACATGTCTATGACCGGATGAAGGCGGAGCGGGAGCAGGAGGCCAAGAGGTACCGTTCCGAAGGTGAAGAGGCGGCCATGAAGATCCGGGCCGAGGCGGAAAAGGAGAAGACCATCATCCTGGCCGAGGCAAAACGAAAATCCCAGGAGCTCAAAGGCGAAGGGGATGCCTCAGCCACTAAAATTTATGCGGAGGCCTTTCAGAATGACCCTGAGTTTTTTGAGTTCATCCGGTCTATGGATGCGTATAAAAAATCATTGCCGGACAAGACCCTTCTGCTTATCGGCCCGGAATCGGAATTTTTCAGGTTCTTAAAGAAGAGCCGGTGAATGTTTCCTGTAAAGGCTCATGGCCTTCCCGTTGAGTGAGGAGGCCCGCCCGAATCTGCACGGAGGGTGTTTATATTAAAAGGTCATCTCCAAAAGAGTGGGTGAAAACATCAGGGGTCAAGGGGTCAAGGATTCCAGGGGTCAAGTGAAGCGCTAAAAACATAAGGGGCCGAGGGTCCTAGGGTTCAAGGGTTCCAGTGTTTTTCTCTGGAGATTTTGCTTGCGTTTCAGTATTTCACTTGACCCCTTGAACCCTGGAATCCTCGAACCCTTCTTACCCACTGGATGGGAGAAGAACCCTATTGAAAACCTGAAAAAAGTTGCATTCACCGGCAGAATTGTTTAGAATTCCAGAAAGAATGATCATGTCAAAGTTTCACAAAAAGGGTAAGAGATGAAACCACAGAGTGCTGAGAGAAATACTCTGTGTTCTCTACTGGTTGGTGGTTAGGGTTTGACCATATGCGACCCATCAGAAGGAGCCTTCTATGAAAGAAGCCGTTCAGGAGATGTACATCCGGGGGAAAACGCACTTTTCACATGGGGAGTTCGAAGAGGCCAGAAAGTGTTTTGAGATGGTCCTTGAACAAGAAGAGAAGCTTGCCGAGGTCCACAGTAAACTCGGGATGATCTACCATGCGGACGGCAAGTTTAACAAGGCCTCCCGATCCTTCCGCAAGGCCCTTGAAATCAACCCGAATTATACAGAAGCCGCGTTGAATCTGGTGATCTGCCTCAATGAAAGTGGAAAGTTTGAAGAAGCCGAAGCCGTGTTTAAAAACGCGGCCGATATCGTCCAGTCCGCCCCTTATTTCATTGATCCATTTGTGCAGGGGAAATTGGCGGGGATGCATGTGGAAACCGGTGATGCCTACCATGAGATCGGCTGGTTCAACGAAGCGATCCATGAATACCTCATGGCATTGAAGATGCGGCCTAATTCTATGGAGATCCTCATCAAAATCGGACTGGCTCACCGTGAGAAAGGGGATCTGAACAACGCGGTCAAATATTTGCAGCAGGCAAAAACCGTCAATCCGGCCTATGTGCCGGTCTTTCTTCATCTCGGCCTGACCTATTACAAGCAAGGCAAAAAAGACCTGGCTGTAGAGGAGTGGCATACGGCGCAGCAGATCGACCCGCAAAACAGAGAGGCCTCAACCTTTCTCCGACTGGTCGAGAGCGGAGGCAAAAAAGCCGGCTGAACCATCGGCTCTTGTTTTCGTTATACCCGATCCCGGGTCGTCCCTATGGAATCCATCATCCCATGCCCATCCTTGAAATCAAAAATCTGACCATCCATTTTCATACCGATGCCGGTGTGGTGCAGGCCGTGAATCATCTCTCTTTGACCTTGGAAAAAGGAGAGGTTCTCGGTATGGTGGGGGAGTCCGGGTGCGGCAAGAGCGTAACGGCCCTTTCCATCATGAGACTTCTTCTCATGCCTCCGGCAAGGGTGGTCACAGGGGAGATTTTGTTTGAAGGCCGCAATCTCCTTGCACTCGATTCCGAGGAGATGCGGAAAATTCGGGGGAACAGGATCTCCATGATCTTTCAGGAGCCCATGACCTCCCTGAACCCGGTCTTTACAGTCGGGGACCAGATTGCAGAGGCCGTCATGGCGCATCAGAACCTCATGAAGAAGGAGGCCATGGATAAAACCGTGCAGCTTCTGAAATCGGTGCAGATCCCTTCCCCGGAGCAGCGGATCTCTGAATATCCTCACCAGCTTTCCGGAGGGATGCGGCAGCGCGTGATGATCGCCATGGCCCTATCCGGGAGCCCTTCCATCCTGATTGCAGACGAGCCCACGACCGCACTGGATGTGACCATACAGGCCCAGATCCTCGATCTCATGAGCAATATCCGTGAGGAATCCGACATGTCCATCCTCATGATCACACACGATCTCGGCGTCATTGCGGAAATGGCGGATCGGACCGTGGTCATGTATGCCGGAGAGGTTGTGGAGCATGCCCGGACCGTGGACCTTTTCCAACGGCCCTGTCATCCCTATACCATCGGGCTGATGCAATCCATTCCCCGCATCGGCAGCCACGGAGCGAGGGATCGTCTCAAGGCCATTCCCGGCACGGTATCGGATCTGATTGATGTCGCCCCATGGTGCAAGTTTTCGGATCGCTGCGTCCATGTCACCGGAGAATGCCGGCAGCGGAACCCTGATCTGGTGGAGATGGAATCCGGACATTTTGTCCGGTGTTTCAAGCATGTCGGGGTGGTCACGTCATGAAAATATCAGGGGTCAAGCGGTCAAGGATTCCAGGGGTCGAGTGAAGTGCTTTTCAAGAACCTGAGGGTCCGAGGGGTCAAGGGTTCAAGGGGTCGAGTGAAGTGCTCAAAACATAAGGGGCCGAGGGTTCAGGTGTTATAGTGTTTTTCTCTGGAGATTGTGCTTGCCTTTAAGTATTTCACTTGAATCCTTGAACCCTGGAACCCTTGAACCCTGGATCTCTATTTGGAGTTCATCTTGTCGGCCATTCTTGAAGTCAAAGGACTGAAGAAATATTTCCCTATTCAAAGAGGCTTCATGAAACTGGGGCGGCAGATGGTTCGTGCCGTGGACGGCGTGGACCTGACCCTTCATGAAGGCGAGACCCTGGGACTGGTTGGAGAATCCGGCTGCGGGAAGTCCACGGTCGGGAAGTGCATCCTCCGCCTTGTTGAACCGACCGAGGGCGAGATCCTCCTTCACCAGGAGGATATCCTTAAAAAGAGCCGTTCGGATATGCGCAAGATCCGGTCCGAGATGCAGATCATCTTCCAGGATCCTTTTGCATCCCTGAATCCCCGCATGACCGCCGGGGAGGCTATTGAGGAGTCCATCAGGATCAACCTAAGACAACTCTCAAAAAACAAGAGAACAGAGAAGGTCCTCTCCTTGCTCCGGGACGTCGGCCTTTCAGAAGATGACTACGGCAAATACCCCCATGAATTCAGCGGCGGGCAGAGGCAGCGCGTGGGGATTGCCCGTGCGCTGGCCGTTCATCCCCGGATCATCATTGCCGATGAGCCGGTATCGGCGCTGGATGTATCGATTCGGGCGCAGGTCCTGAATTTGCTCGGGGATCTTAAGGAGAGATACGGTCTAACTTATGTTTTTATTTCTCACGATCTGAGTGTGGTGGAGTATCTGTGCGACAGGGTGGCCGTGATGTATTTGGGAAAGATTATGGAGGTCGCCGGCCGGAACGATCTCTATGAATCCCCCCTTCATCCCTATACCAAGGCGCTCTTTTCAGCGATTCCGGTGCCGGATCCGACTCTCCGGCGTAAAAAGGTCCCTCTGATGGGAGAGATCCCGAGCGCCTCCAACCCTCCTCCGGGATGTTTGTTCCATACAAGATGTCCGGAAAGATTTAAACCGTGCGATCATCTTCCGCCTCCGTTGATCCCCAGGGAAAACAACCGGTGGGTCCGATGTTTCTTGTACGGCGGGGCGGGTCATTAAGGAATGGTTCAAGCCGTTCGAATCGTTTGGATCATCTTTAAAAAGTGGGTGAAAACATCAGGGGTCAAGGGATCAAGGATTCCAGGGGTCAAGTGAAGTGCTCAAAAACTACAAGGAGTTAAAGGAAGGGCCCCAGTCTTATCAATGATGCTTGGAGATTTAAAAAACAGCAAAAAGATTTTCTGAAGAGGTTGAGCGGATGCTCAAGGATCTGATGAAATCACTGGAAAACAAACACTTGACCCCTTGACCCCAAGATACCTCAGTGTAGTAGCCGTCGCAGACGGCAAAGATAGAGAAAAGCGGGGCACGCGAAGCGTAACCCTGGAATCCTCGAACCCT
>MNYV01000063.1 GCA_001873285.1 Nitrospirae bacterium CG2_30_53_67 | reverse complement strand
AACCCTTGTCCAGGACGATGACGTGTTTATTTGAATCAATCAGCAGCAGCCGTTTGTCCTTGGAAGTAATTCCTTTCATGATCATCTCTGCGCTGACCGGATCTACGGTGGGGTCTCCCTTGCTCTGAATGATCAGGGCCGGCTGGTAGATCTCCCCCAGAGAGACCTCGGTCTGTTCCATCAGTTTTTTGAATTCATGGATCGCGCTGATGGGAATGTTCTGATAGTTGATCCCAGGATTTTCGGGAAAGGATTTTTTGAATCTCTTGATGCCGTTGAGGTAGGGAAGGACGGCCACCAGCCTGTTGATCTGGTTGGCGAGGCTTGCAAATAAGATATTCTTATTCCGGATGCGGAGCGGTGTGGAGATAGAGACGATCCCCGTCACCTCATGCTGATGTTCGGCGGCAAGCTTCAATGCGATGCATCCCCCCATGGAAAATCCCGCGACAAATATCTTATCGCAGTAACATCGAAGCGCTTCCCACCCGCGGAAAGCCGAATGATACCACTGGTCTATTTTTCTGAAATCCAGGTCACAGGGGGAGGTGCCGTGTCCTTTAAGGCGCACGCCGTAGGCAAAAAGACCCTGCTCGGAGAGAAACTCCCCGAGAGGCCTCATCTCGGCAGGGGAGGCGCTCAGCCCGTGGATCAGCAGGACCCCCGCCTTGGGTTCAACGCCATGCTCCGGTATGAAAAAGAAAGGATCTCCGGGCTGGACCCTGGTTTCCTCCTTGTTGATCTCCTCATATTTTGATTTGCAAAAAATGGCCTGATCCCAGACATAGCTTCTCTTGTCGTCATCATAGAGCAGAGCGGCCCTGGATTGCGGGGTGTTGAGCTTGTCGTATTGGGTCAGGACTTCATGTACCATCTCCCTGACCGCAGGAACGGGCTGAACCTCATTGTAGCGGACCTTGATGAAGTTCTTGATACGAATGACGTCGAAGTCGTAGCTCTGCTCAAGCGCCGGCAGGAATAGGTATTGATGATCCTTCTCCTGAATCAGCCCGGAAGCTGCCGCATTGATCAAGAAGTCCCTGAGGTCCCGGTTGGTGAACTTGAGCAGTGAATCGTACCGGTCCGGGTTCTGAAGACCGCGGTGAAGAAAAACGCCCTCGGCTCTCTGAAGCTTCTTAATGGTCAGATAAAGGGAGCGGACAAAAAAAGTTTTGGACACCTCACGCTGTTTATATTTCCGGATCAGCTCATAGATGATCTCGGCACAGAGGTGTTCCATATTGACGGTCACCAGGGAGTAGATGGATTTCATGTATTGGGTCATGATCCGTTCGGAAAGGATCTCTGAACGGACGATCTCCAGGCGGTTGAGCAGGCGGGTGGCCGCGCCTTTCAGCATCGCTTCATTCATCATGAAATATCTCGATTTTAAGAGCAAGGAATCCGTGCGGCCGAGATAGTCCTTGACCGGAATGGGATCTCCGAGCCGGATATCCATGTCCGTATCCTTGAACAGGATATTCCCTTCTATGATCAGTTCCTCTTCCATCCGGTTGTTCTTGATCCTTCCCATGCGTTCTGAAATCTTTCTGAGAAAATTATCATCCCCCCGCAAGGGGTGAAACGTGATGTTGGCAGGGATGATCATCACCGGCCGGGATGCGGTCGAGAGGAATCGCTCAGGGTCATCGATCTTAAACAGGGATGAAATTTGCTTGAGGGTTTTTTGATTTTTCCTCTCATAAGTCAGGATGAAAAGGTCTCGCAACTGCTGGGCATAAAGGGCGATCACCGCCGCTCCCGTGTGCGGTTTGCGGTAGGTCTTTTCTTCTCTTGCATAGATCCGGAAACGGCCTTTGGGTCCTAAAACCCGCCGGTCCTTGATCATGGAACCTTCCGGAAATATAATGGTCTTGTATCCGCGGTTGATCTCACAGGCCATAAAATGGATAATGTCCGGCAGATTCGTGGGAACAGCGCCGATACTCATGAGATATTTTCCGAAGGTATCATCCCTGAACAGTTCGGGAGCGGCGAGGGAACGGCTGATCTTCCCGGTCTCCTCAAAGATCAGGTACTGTGGGATAAAGGTCTCAAAGCGGGCGAAATGATTAAAAAGGAAAATGTCCCCTGTTTCAAACTGGCCGGTCAGGTTATGGACCTTGATGTTGACCTTGAGAAACCGGCGAAGGATGTCGAGGACAAGGCGGGTCCTTTTATAATTTTTCTCGCTGATCACGAGATCATTTTGGGTGATCATGCAGGGGATGCCCTTTCTTGAAATCTCCATAACTCATTAAAATTACAACGCTTTTAAGACCATGTTAGCATTCATTAATGAAAAAGGCAAGATGAATGGGGTCTTGGGGTCTGCGACAAATTTATGGGTAAACATCAGGATTATATATGTTTGTCATTGTCCGGCTTCCCCTCTTGCCCTCGGCTTGCCGGGGCGGTTTACCGGGGCTTGACCGGACAATCCATGGTTCGACAAGCTCACCATGACAATTGTCACCCTGAGCCTGCCGAAGGGTGGATTCCCCGATCAAGCATGCCCCCCGACTTGATCGGGGGGTCGGGGAATGACGTTCTTAGAGAAATATTTACCCACAAATTTGTCGCACACCCGGGTTCTTGAAAAAAGTTTCCGCTTGGTTTCTAAAACAAAATCGTTTATCCTGAATTTATGGAGAAAAAGATCCCGATCCGTCTCTATGACGAAGAAGGAAACGAAATCGTCAGGGAGGTTTCTTACCGTTCCGTAGTGGATGCGCATACCGGGATGACCCGTTGGGAGATGGAACCCGGGCAGGATCTTTCAGGGGGGAAGCTTCAGGTGGACCCCCATCTTCGTATCGTCTCCATCGGCGGAGGAACCGGTCTGCCGGTTCTGCTTCGAGGGTTGAAACACTACCTCTTCACGAATTCCGATAAAAACATGATCGAGCCGTCTTTTAGAGAGCGGCTCACCGCCATCGTCGCTATGACCGACGACGGGGGGAGTTCCGGCCGCCTGCGCCATGAACTCAACGTCCTTCCGCCGGGGGATATCCGAAACTGCCTGATCGGACTCTCCGAGAATGAATCCCTGATGGCGAAGCTGCTGAAATTCCGTTTCAAAGGTGACAACGGGCTTTCGGGCCATAGTCTCGGGAACCTGATCCTTGCGGCCTTATCCGAAATCAATCAGAGTTTTTTCAAGGCCGTCTCGGACCTCAGTTCCATCCTGGCTATTAACGGGCAGATCCTTCCCGCCACGCTGGAAAAAGCCGTTCTCAGGGCGGAGCTTGCCGACGGATCCATGATCGAGGGCGAGACCGCGATCAATGCCTGTCCAAAGCCGATCCGCCGGATCATGATCGAACCGGAGGGCGCAAGACCACTGGATCAGTCCATCGCTTCACTGGAGAAAGCCCATGGGATCATCATCGGTCCCGGCAGCCTCTATACCAGCATCCTGCCGAATTTGATGATTCACGGGGTGGCCGACGCGATCAAAAGATCGCCCGCCGGAAAGATTCTTGTCGCGAATCTCATGACTGAACCGGAGGAGACACGGGGCTTCACCGTGGAAGATCATATCCGTGTGATCCATGAACACGCAGGCTTTCGCCTGATTGATCATGTCCTGATCAACCATGCCCCGCTTCCCCTTCATCTTAAGTCCCGTTACCACGGCGAAGGGGCCGAAGCCACGCGCTATGATATAGAAGAAATCCGCAGGATGGGAGTCCATCCTGTTGAAGCGGATCTGCTGTCAAGCGATGATCAAAAGGTTCGCCATGACCCGGAGAAGCTCGCACGAAATATCCTGAAACTCCTGCGTTGAATGAAGATCCGTCCCCCTCTATAAGCTGCTTTGATTCAGGGTCTGAATCGGAAAGGGAGAAGCGCCGTCAGGTCCTTTTTCAAGGATTCTGCGGATGTAAAATGGATCCCCCGGATCCCGAGTTTTTCAGCCGCCCGGATATATTCCTCTACATCATCTATATAAACGGCGCGGCCGGCGCTGACCCCGGCATAGCTGAGGGCTGTCTGATAAATTTTCTCATCAGGCTTGCATACACCCACTTCATAGGAGAGGATCCAGGATTCAAAGAGCCGCAGTACTGGAAATGTTTTCACGATATATTTGAAGTGGATGGGATCGGTATTCGAGAGCAGGAAGAGCCGGAAATGTCCTGCCAGCTCTTCAATCATCCGGGTGACTTCCCGGTTTTCCGTGAAAATCTCGGCCCAGATCCGAGCAAAGGAATCGAACGGGAGTGAAAGATCGAATTCCTCGGCGATCCTAAAATAGAATGTTTCAGGGCTGATCCTGCCTGCATTGAAGTCATTTGAGAGCCCCTGTTCAGGACCAAAGACCCGTTCAAAAAGGGTTTTCGAGTCCAACCGCGCTCGGCCGCTGGATGCAAGAGACAGCCTTTCCGCGATCCGGTGGAGGTCGAAATCAACCAGCACCCGCCCAAGATCAAAGAAGATCACTTCAATGGGATTCTGTTTCATTGTTCCTTCCTCTGGACATCATGGTGCATTTGATTATCATCTGAAATTCTGGTTTTTCTCCCAAACGTATCTTGGGTTCGAGGATTCCAGGGTCCAAGGGGTCAAGTGAAATACTTAAATGCAAGCAAAATTTCCAGAGAATAACACTGGAACCCTTGAACCCTGATGTTTTTTATATATTATTGCATAATTAAAGCGACATAATATTATTCTTAACGTTGCATAGTATACTTAATCTTGTCTGCTCTATCGTCATTGCCCGACCCCCCGATCGGGCCTGTCCTCCGACTTGATCGGGGGATCGGAGGGCATGCTTGATCGGGCAATCCAGAGAAAAAAATCTGGATTCTCCGGTCAAGCCGGAGAATGACAATATGTAGCCTTATTTATGCAAGGCTATATAGCACTTCACTCAACCCCTTGAATCTTTGACCCCTCAAGTCTTGAAAAGCACTTCACTCAACCCCTTGACTCCTTGGCCCCTTGACCCCTGATGGTTTCACCTACTCTTTTGGAGATGATCTAAGACTCTCTATGCATCCTGCCTCCGGACAGAAGAACCTTGCCGTCCGGAAGTCAGATCGTCAACTCCCGGACCAACTGCTTTTTGAATAACTCCCTGGGGCGGTTGAAATAGCCGATCTCCATCTGCGGGAACTCTTTTCTCAGCAGCCGAATGAGGTTAAGGATTCCGATGGCCCGGCCGGAAAGCGACGGGAAAAGATTGAGATAGATTTCAGGATCGATGGAGAGATTCCTCATTTGAATCATCTGCACGCGGGTCTTTCGGATCAGATCGAGAAGGGCCGCAGCCTCGGGTTCCAGATCCGTGATGCCCGGAAAGACCAGGAGGTTGATGGCGGTGTAAAGCCCCGAGTCCACGGCCGTACCAATGGAACGGATCACATCCCTGAATCGGTAAGCCTTGGGTCGGTAATAGGCCTGGTAGGTCTCTTCTCGTGGTGAATTCAGACTGATCCGGATGCTGTCCAGGCCCGACTTTCTGAGGCCCTTGATGGATTGAGGAGAGAACCCGTTGGTGTTGAGATGGATCGTTCCCAGCTCGGTCTCTTGGCGCATCCTGCGGATGGACTTGCAAAGGAGGGCGGACTGAAGCAGGGGTTCACCTTCGCACCCCTGGCCGAAGCTGACGATCCCCTGTTTCACATGCTTAAGATGGGGAAGGGCCGTACGCACCACCTCATCCGGGGTCGGGACAAAATCGATCCGATCCTGAGAGGCGGCGCACCCGTTTTCGGGCTGCAAGGAAAGGCACCCCGCGCAAGAGGCATTGCATGACGGGGAGGTGGGGAGCGGGGCCTCCCATCGCCCCATGAAAAGATTTTTTGCGGCGAAACAATGGTCGGAAAGGGCACAGCGCTTCAGATGGCGGAGAAGGCGGTTCCCCGGGTCCATGGCGATTCGTTTCTCCACGTGCTTTATGATTTCACGGTCGTCATAATGACAGGGTTCCGAGTGGGTCATGGGATCGATCCGTACCGCCGGCGCACAGAACCCTTGTTCCGTCCACCCAACGGACGTGTAGGTCCAGAGGGGGAGGTAAGGCTTCGGTTTTTCGACCGACACCGCCGGAAGATAAAGGCGGGTATAACCGGCAGGGAGAAAAGCGGCCACGGCCGTGAAGGATCCTGAATGGGCCTGGTGAGGCTTGATACCTTGGTTCTCATCGAGGCTTTTCCAGCCGTTGAACACGGAATACGCCGCGGTCTTGGGATCCCATCCCACGGCGGCGCGTCCGGGCATGGTAAAAAGCTTGCTCCCCTCAGGAAGCGGGATCAATTCCGATTCAGGGATACGGATCCATTGCCGCCCGGATTGCCCGGAGAGCTCCAGTTCAGGATGATCATAAATCTTCCCGCTCCGGTCTGCAAAAACTGTAAAAGCCATGATGTGCCCCGTTAAAAATAGAAATGTTATACAAAAACACGTGTAAATGTCAATTAGGGATCGCTGGAACCAGGGTCATGTCATAGTTCGGCATAGCCTGTTGATATCGTAGCGCAAATATATTTCACTGGTTTTTCTATTGGGAATCGTGTATAACGGTTTTATGGCAAACGATCCCCCGCACACACCGATTCACCACGCGCCGCAGGTTTATCCCACCACAGATACACTTCTTGTCCGCCCCATCATAGCCACCGAGCGTGAAACGTGGGATACGCTCATGAACCGCCATCATTATCTTGGTTTTCG
>MNYV01000062.1 GCA_001873285.1 Nitrospirae bacterium CG2_30_53_67 | reverse complement strand
GTCTACCATAAAGGTCGGGCTCAGAAGGCCTGGCGCCGTCACGGTATCCCCCCGTTCGATCCGGTCTTTTTCGATCCCCTGAAGGTTCAGGGCCGTGCGCTGGCCGGCCAAGGCCTGGTTTACGGGTCTATCGTGGACCTCAATCCCCCGGACCTTGGCTGTCAGGCCTCTGGGGAGGATCTCCACGGTCTCGCCGTTTCTTACGCTTCCGGATACGAGCGTTCCGGTCACCACGGTTCCGAATCCTTTCATGGTAAAGACACGGTCAACGGGAAGACGGAAAACCCCGGCGCTCCCCCTCGGTTCCACACCCTCACAAATCCGGCTGAGCCCCTCTATGAGTTCGGGTATCCCCTGCCCGGTCTTTGAGGAGACGGGATAGATCCCCCCGCCTTGCAAAAAGGTATCTTGAGTCAGCGCCTCCACATCCTGGGTGACCAGCTGCAGCCAGTCCCCGTCTACCAGATCGGTTTTGGTAATCACGGTCAGCCCCCTCCGGATGTTGAGGAGGCGGCAGATGTCAAAGTGTTCCCGTGTCTGAGGCATGATCCCTTCATCCGCTGCAATGATCAGCATGACAAGATCGACCCCCCCGACGCCGGCAAGCATCTGGTTGACAAACCGTTCGTGGCCCGGCACGTCAACGATCCCGACTTGAACCCCACCCGGAAGCTCCAACTCGGCAAAACCGAGCACGATCGTGATCCCCCTCTTTTTCTCTTCTTCAAGACGGTCGGTGTCCACACCGGTCAATGCCTTGACCAGAGCCGTCTTTCCATGATCCACATGCCCGGCGGTACCGAGGATAAGGTACTTCATGCTTTGGTTCTTCTCCCATATGATGTTTTCACTCACTCTTTGAGATAGACCCCTGTCTGTTTCTCCCTATATATCACTCCCCGGATAAAATGACAAAAAAAATATGCACGAGAGCCTTCCATTCCAGGGAAGAACTCGAAATTAACTGTCAATAAATGATTAAGAAATTATTGACTTTACTTCCAGGGCATAAAATGATATAAATATTCTATAATACAAGGTATTACAGCCGATTCAAATCGTTTGAATTTAGAGGAAAACGGGTTTAATCCAGCGGGAACTCCCCGCCTGTAAAGGCGGGGAGTTCCCGCTGGATTAAAAGTATCGATTCATGATAGAAAAAGTTCCATACCATCCCTGGGGGAAACAAGGAAATATCCACAATTGATGGACTCGTAAAAAGTCCACAAGTGGGACGGCACAGTAAAAAGCTCCGGATGCAAGGCGCGCGAATTCTGAGGAATGAGGCGTACTTAGAAGTACGCTGCAATGACGAAGAATGAAGCGCAACGCCGCAGACGGACTTTTTACGAAGCCGTCAAAATTCCCGGTCATCCCGAGCCAACCTGATGCCCGGCTGAAATGGACTGGCCATAGATGAGTCTTGTCGGAAATTTAGCAGATTTGCCCCTTACAGATATTTTTCAGATTGTCAGCCTGAGCAAGAGGACTGGCGTTTTAAATATCGCTACATCAGAGGATAAGGCTTCAATCACCTTTTTGAACGGAAATGTCATCAAGGCCTCCTCAACCCGGAACAAGATGACGCTTGGATCCGTGCTCAAGGCCAAGGGACTGATGACCGATAAGGATGAGAGAATGGTCATAGAAGCCCAAAGAACAACGAGGGCGCCTTTCGGCTCGATTTTGGTTCATAAGCATATCATCTCCCGGGAGCAGATGGAGGCGAACCTCAGGGGATATATACAGACCATCATCCTTGAGCTTCTGGGCTGGGAGGAAGGGCACTTTCAGTTCGAGCTCCTCTCCGCTCCGAGTGAGGTCCTGCCGCCCAACGGGGCTGAACTGATCCTGGAGCAGGGGATCGAAACCCAGCATCTGATCATAGAAGGATTACGGCTCCTGGATGAAGAGAAGCACCGCAAACAGCAAAAGGATCAGAAGATGAAGGCCATTGGATTTTCTTCCCTGATGGAGAAGACTCCGGTCTCACTCGTGGAGGCCGGTCCCGCAGCTCCGCCCCAGGACAACACCGGCCATCCCGATGGGCTCTGGGAATCGATCCAGGACGAGATCGGGATGGACAAGGCCGAGGTTTCGGGGGCGGGGGCCGCGGCCGGGAAGAAAGAGCAGGAAGAATTGAGTTTTTTAGAACAGTTGATGTCTGAAGTGGGCGAAGACCTGGAACCGGAACGGGCGGATGGGGAAACATCGGACGGGTTGTCGTCTCTGAAATCCATGGTGGAGGAGCTTAAAGGCGAAAGCAGCCTTTCAGAGGTTTTGCTCCTGATCCTGCGGTATGCCGGCGAATTCCTCAACCGCGCCGCTCTCTTTGTGGTCCGGGAAAGGGAAATCCGAGGGTTCGGACAGTTCGGGCTCCCTGGGGAGGACAACGCGGCCAATGACCGGATCCGCAATGTCCTGATCCCGAGCGAGAGCGATTCCTTTCTCGCATCGGCCATCCGAGCCCGTTACAAGGTTCAAGGATCTCTGAACGAGAACAAGTCATGGGACCGGTATCTTAGCGGGAATTTAGGCGGGGAGGCGCCGGAAGAGTCCGTGGTTCTCCCTCTGGTCAGCAATAACCGGGTGATCGCCCTGCTTTATGGAGATAACGGCCTTCACGGGAGCCCGATCGGGGATATCGGGGCGCTGGAGATTTTTATCATCCAGGCGGGTTTTGTACTGGACCGGTCTCTGCTGGAGAGCAGGCTCCAGGATATGCAAGGACATTAAAATGATCGTTCTATTCTGCATTCGCCTTTACGGCCGCAAGAGAGCATGGACACTATTAGTGGCCCTATTCGTAAATACAGTGGCATTCGAGTGTCGTAGAACTGTCTCCTCGGCGTTCCGCTCCTTGCGGTGTACCACAGAGGGTACGCCTCAGTCGCGCGCCTTGATGAGACCGCCCTACGACACTCTCTGTACGTCACCATATTTACGAACAGGACCACTGAGGAGGGGAATCCTGTGAAACGATCCATCCTGATTGTAGAAGATTCCGCGACCATGCGGTCCATCATTGCATCCACTCTGGAAGATCTGGGGGACTATGAGATCACGGAGGCCTCAAGCGGTTTTGAGGCGCTGAAGATTTTACCGGGACGATCCTTCGATCTGATCATCACCGACATCAACATGCCGGATATCAACGGCCTCGAGCTGGTCAACTTCGTGAAGAAACACCCGACCTATAAGGATACCCCCTTGATCATTGTCACCACCGAAAAGGCCGAAGAGGACAGAAAGAAGGGGATGTCCCTGGGAGCGGACGACTACATCACCAAACCCTTCTCCCCTGACGCATTACAGAATTCAGTGAAGAAACTGCTGAAGGAGGAATAGGGCTTATACAGGATGGTATCCTGTTTGATATTCCGAAAAACCGGAGACGGTCTGAATGATCTGGAAACGCAGGAGAAGAGATGACTGAAAAGGGACAGGAAAAAGCCGTGACTGAATTTCTTGCCGAGAGTGAGGATATTCTCGAAAGCATCGGGAACAATCTTGTCAAACTCGAAGAAGGCATGAAAAAGTCCAACGTCAACCCCGAAGTCGTGAACAGTATATTCCGGGGCGCGCATTCCCTGAAAGGGTTGTCCGGCATGCTGGGTTTCAGCAAGGTATCCGAACTCAGCCACAACCTGGAGAACCTCCTTGACAGCCTGAGGCTGGGCAAGCTGGAACTGAGCAGCCGTGTCCTGGACGGGCTCTTCTCCAGCCTTGAGGCCCTCAACAACCTGATCACCCGGATCGGAAGCGAAGGCAACGACCAGATGGATATCACTCAGGCCTTATCCACGATCGACAAGATCCTTCACGGAGACCATGAAGAGGAATCCGGCAAGAAAGCGGGCCTGGACGATATCAATCTCTCGTCAGCCATCCTGGAGGTTTTGACCGAGTACGAAGAACACCGCCTGATGGAAAATGTCCGCAAGGGGTCTCGTCTCTTTGAGATCAAGGCCAACTTCGATCTGACCACGTTTGATCAGGACCTGCAGCGGCTCACCAAAGATCTCTCCGAGCAGGGGGAGATCATCACCACGCTTCCCTCAACGGGCACGAGCCCGGAGGCGGGCATCCAGTTCAACATCATCCTGGGCGCCCTATGCGGTGAGAAAGAGATCAAGGAGATCGTCACCAACGAAAACACGACCATAAACGAGATCCAGTATCTCAAGGAAGGCGACATCAAGGATCTCAAGGCCGAACCGGCGCCTCAGATGGAGAAGGCCTCGGAACAGGACAGTTTCATCAACGACATCCGTGGACTCACGAAGACCGTGCGGGTGGATATCAACAAATTGGACAACCTCATGAACCTCGTCGGGGAACTGATTCTCAGCAAGAATATGCTGCAAAGGATTCTGAAGGAGATGAGGCAGCGCCAAGGCTTATCCACTCTGACCGGCGACCTTCAGAAGGCCGTCGATTCACTCGAAAGGAGACTCGCTGAACTGCAGGAGGGGGTCCTGGAGGTCCGCATGATCCCTATCGGCCAGATCTTCAACCGCCTGGCCAGGATGATCCGTAAGCTTTCCAAATCTTCGGACAAGAAGATCAACTTCAAGACATCCGGAGAGGATACGGAACTCGACAAACTGGTCATCGAGGATATCGCCGATCCCCTGATGCATATCATCCGGAACGCCATCGACCACGGCATTGAATCCCCGGACGTGCGAAAACGCCTTAAGAAACCCGCCGAGGGGATGATCAGGCTGACAGCCTATCAGAAGGGAAACCACGTCGTCGTCGAGGTTGAGGACGACGGCGCCGGGATCGACCCGGAGAAGATTTTAAAGAAAGCCGTGGAAAGAGGGCTGGTCCAGGAAGGCGAAACCCCCGGCGAGGAAGAGATTCTGAAGTATATCTTCCTGCCGGGTTTCAGCACGGCTGAAAAGGTGAGCGAGATCTCAGGACGCGGGGTCGGCATGGACGTTGTCAAAAAGAACATCACCAAGCTGGGCGGGATGGTGGATATCCAAACCCAAGTCGGCAAAGGGGCGCTTTTTACCATCACCCTGCCGATCACCCTGGCGATCATTCCGGCCCTGATCATTCGATGCTCGGACCAGATATTTGCCATCCCCCTGAATGCCGTTTCTGAAAACCTGATTGTAGCGAAGAACTCGATTCAGACCGTGGAGAAAAGAGAGGTCATCAAGCTCAGGGACCGGACGCTGTCGCTGCTGCGCCTCCAGGAAATCTTCGGGTTGAGTCCGTTGAATCCGGAAAGCAATCACTCCAATAAAAATAAGACGAAGATCGTGGTGGCGGGCCTTGCAGAAAAGAAGATCGGCATCATCGTCGACGACTTCATCGACAAACATGAAATCGTCATCAAGCCGATCGGCAAAACGCTGAAGAAAATACCCGGGATCGCCGGCGCGACGGAACTCGGCGACAAAAGGGCCGTCCTGGTCCTGGACGTCGGATCTCTCATTGAGGAATCCACTCAAGGGGGGAAATTCTGATGACCGGAGAAAAACAGACCGCATCCATTCTGATTGTGGATGACTCGGAAACCATCCGTACGAAAATCAAGAAGGTCCTCAGTTCCGAAAAAGGCCTCTTCGATTTCATCTATGAAGCCGAGAACGGAATCGACGGCTACAAGAAACTCCTGGAACACAAGATCGATCTGATCCTCTGTGACGTGGTCATGCCGCAGATCGACGGTTTCAAGCTGCTGCTGATGATCAAGGGCCATCCGGAATTGAAGGGCATTCCGATCATTATGCTGACCGCGGAAGAAGAGCAGGAGAAGAAAAACCTCGGCCTGCAACAAGGGGCGAGTGATTACCTGACCAAGCCTTTCGATGACTTTGAGCTTCTTGCGAGGGTGCGCCTCCACCTGAAGCTCAAGCTCCTTCAGGACGAGCTCCTGGAGGCGAACAAGCGCCTGACCACTTTATCCATCACCGATGCCTTAACCCAGATCTATAATCGAAGGCACCTGATGAAGATGATGTTGAATGAAATCAGCCGCGCCAAGCGCTATCGGACGGAACTCTCCTTCCTGCTGATGGACATTGACAACTTCAAGGCGCTGAATGACACCTACGGCCATCAGGCAGGCGACCAGATCCTGATGGACATCTGCATCCGGATCGGCAAAACCATCCGGAGCACGGACATGCTGGCCCGGTACGGCGGTGAGGAGTTCGCCGTGCTTCTCCCCCAGGTCTCGCTGACCGGCGCCGAGAACGTGGCCGAGAAGATCCGCAAGGAAGTGGCGGGGAAACCCTTTCAGATCAACGAAGACAAGATCAACGTCACACTGAGCTGCGGCATATCCTGTTTTCTGGAAAACAAGACCGATACCATTGATACGGTCATCATGGAAGCCGACCGGGCCCTTTACGAGTCCAAGAAGAGCGGCAAGAACAGAGTGACCGTGTCGAAAGACTGCATGGAATCCATCACGGTCCATGAGGATGAGGCTGAAAAATGACGGATCAAACCCCAAAAGAGCAGGAAGCGGCGCCTGCCGCCGGAATGGAAGAGACTGCTGCAGAATCCGTTCATGACCGGATGACGGAAGTCATGGGCTTCAAGCTCGGCGAGGAGGAATACGCCATTGATATCATGAGAATCAAGGAGATCACTCCTTTCTTCGAGCTGACTCCTATTCCGAGGGCGCCTTCGTATATCCTGGGCATCCTCTCGCTGAGGGGGAACATCGTTCCGATCTTCGATATCAAGAAAAAGATGGGCCTCCCGCTGACGGAAATCACGGGAAAGACCCGGATTATCGTATTGAAGAATGACGATGAGCAGGTCGGCGTTCTGGTGGATGCGATCACCAGCGCGGCGCAGATCCCTGAGAAATCCATTGAGCCTCCGCCTCCCATGATCAAGGGTTTGGAGGCGGAATATATCACCGGCATAGGGCAATACAGGGGCCGGATGATGATCATCATGAACATTGATGAGATCATCAAGATGGAGTAGGAACAAGGGGTCCTGTTCATCAACAGAGCCGCTAAGGATTCCATCAATCTGGTCTTGGCCGTCCGAAGGAGGACAAGACCCATTTTATCTCGAAGGACAGCATGAATAAAAAAATGATTTCCATGAAAATACGTCACAAGATTCTGATCTTGAACCTTTCTCTGGTTTTCATCCCCCTCATATTGGCAGGGACCCTGGCCTTCAGGGTCGGCGTCTCCACCCTGAGCCAGGTGACCGGCCGGAGCCTTCAGAAGGACGCAGCGTACGTCATCGATTCCATGGACAGGGACCTCTATGAACGCTCCACGGACCTTCGCTCATGGGCCGGTCCGGCCGTGATGCAGGACGTCCTGAGGGGGGACCCGGACGGGAGGATCGCCTCGTCCCTTTCGGAGATCTCCGAAAAGCATGCCGGGCTCTACCGGGAGCTTTTCTGCGTGAACGCCAAGGGAGTGGTCATCGCTTCAGCAAACAAGTACCGGACCGGGATGGATGTCTCAAAAGAGGCCTGGTTCCAAAAGGGAGTTATGGAGGGGGTCCCTTATATAGGCCCTGTCCATGCCCAGGGCAACGCCCAGGAAAACCTGATCGGCATCGTCCAGCCGATCCATAACGCCTCGGACCGATCCTCGGTTATCGGGGTCCTTGTCTCAACGTTCGGCTGGGAGAGCTTCTCCGGCGCAGTTAGACTCATGAACGAGGGGAAAGAAGGAGAATTGAGAGACGGCTGTCTGACTGTCGTTGATGATAAGGGCGGCGTTCTCTTCCAGTTCGTCTCAGCCGAAGGCGCCGTCCGGAAATTCTTTCCGTCTGACGACCCCTTTCTTCAAAAGGTCATGGCCGGCGGAGCGGGGTTCCTGGTGGAATCCGGCAGGGACGGGAAGACGTATCTCTCCGGATTTGCGCACGCCTCCGGCTACAAGGACGGGAAGGGGCCGGACTGGTCCGTCATCCTCTCCATCCCCCGCGCCACGGCCTTTGCGCCGGTCTACCATCTGGGCAGACAACTCAGTCTGGTGGGCGTTTTCTGTCTGATTCTGATTCCGGCCATCGCCATCCTTTTCTCCAAGGGGATCACCCGTCCGATCACTCACATGGTGGATATCCTCAAGGATATTGCAGGTGGAGAAGGGGACCTCACGAGACATATCGAAGTCCAATCTAATGACGAAATCAAGGAACTTGCCGACTGGATGAATACTTTCATCATCAACATACAGGGGATCGTCCGGGAGATCAAAGAGACCATGAAGAGCGTCTCCGAATCGTCCCGGATGATCTCCCGGAATACGGAAAAATTGAATGCCGGAACCGAGGAGCAGGGGGGATCCCTACAGGAGATCTCCGTCTCCATAACCGCCATGGACCAGATGAACCGGCAGGTCGCCGACAATGCAAAAAATCTGGCGTCACATACGGAGGAGGCCTCATCCTCCATCATAGAGATGAGCGCCTCCATCGACGAGGTCGCGGAAAACGCCAAGCATGCCTCCAGTGCCGTGGAAGAAACCTCCTCTTCGATTTCCGAGATGGTCGGCTCCATCAACGAGATTTCAAACAACATCGTTTCCGTTTCTTCCAACGCGGACCAGACGGCTTCATTCACCGAGGAGATTGATCGTTCCATTCAGGAAGTCGAGAAAAACGCGAAGAACTCCCTGAAGATTTCCGAACAAAGCGTCTCCAAGGCGGAGGGGGGGATGACCGCCGTGACCCAGACCCAGGAGGGAATGGTCAAAATCAAAGAGACCTTTGAAGAGTCCGCCAGGGTGATCAAGCGGCTCGGGGAAAAATCCGTGCAGATCGGCAAGATCCTCAAGGTCATCGACGAGGTGGCCGACCAGACCAATCTTCTGGCCCTGAACGCGGCCATCATCGCGGCGCAGGCCGGAGAACACGGCAAAGGCTTCGCGGTTGTGGCCGATGAAATCAAGGCCCTCGCAGAACGGTCCGCAGCCTCCACCAAGGATATTTCAGCAGTCATCCGAAGCGTCCAAAAAGAGGCTGAGGAGGCTGTCCAGTCCATGGAGGTCAGTTCCGGGAGCATCACCCGTGGAATGAACCTCTCTCTGCAGGCCAAGGAGGCGCTCCTCCAGATGATGGAGAGCGTGGACCATTCCAGGACCATGGTCAATGAGATCGCCCATGCGGCCATCGAGCAGAGCAAGGGGAGCCAGATGGTGAAGAAGGCGGTGGAGAAGATCACCGAATCTCTGCGCCAGATCAACAAAGGAACCCAGGAACAGAAAGTCGGATCCAAACAGATTATTGAAAACACCGAGCGGATCCGTGAAATGATCAATCATGTCAGCCGGGCCATGCAGGAACAGGCCAAGGGAAGCGGCCAGATCGCCAAGGCCATTGAAGAGACCAACTATAAAACTCAGGAGATCTCGAAATTCACCGTGTCTCAGACGGAAAAGACCCAGGAGGTTCTGTCCAACAGCAAAACCATCGAGCAGATCGCTGAACGGAATGCCCAGCAGGTTCAGGAGATGACCCAAGCGATCAGCGACATGGCTGAAAAGGTTGAGCGTCTGCAAAGTGAAATTGACACATTCAAGGTATAAATCAGGAGGGCACCCTTCCATGCCGAAGATGAATGAACGATTGAAAGCATCCGCTCCATTCTTGATCCTCTGCGCTCTCATTTTGTGGCTCGGCTATCAGCAGACGCAGTCATCGAGGGTGATGGAGAAACGCATTCAAACCGTGGAGCAGTATGAAACCCTTGCATCCCAATTCTCTTCCCTTGATAAAACATGGAAAGGCTTGGGCGAGAGGCTTGGCGGCGCCCCGAACCCGTCGTTGATCTCGGACCTGAGAAAAACCCTTCACCAGGCCGCTGCTCTGATTGAAGAATCCCGCAGCAAGGATTTTCTGAACGGCCTCGGCGAGTCCGCTTGGAACAGGTGGAAAGACCGTATTTCGGAAACGGACACGTTCCTTGAGCAGGACATCTCCAAAATCCATTTCGATCAACTCACCGCCGCCTATCAAGGGTTTCTGAATGAAGTCGGGAATATGGAAACAGCGTCCTCGAAGGCTCAGGAGGCGGCCTTATCAGCGCTTATGGCATACCGGCCTCTCTCTCCTATCCTGATTTTCTTCATGACGGCGGCGGCCCTTCTGCTGGTCATCCTGCTGGAGAATTTCTTCGCGGGTGAGATACGGAGGCGCCTCCTGACCCTTCGGGATAACCTGATCCTCCTGAACCAGAACCGCTTCGACCTCGGGAGCACGATTTCCTTGAATGTCAGGGGTTGGATCGGTTCGATCTATCCCTTCCCCAAGATTGCCTATCTCTTCAACTGTTTTCTTGAAAAACACAAGGAAGTCCTCAACAAGATCGAGGCCTCCGCCGACAACTGCGAGAATGCCACCCGCCTGATCCGCAACTGCCACATGGAGATCTATGAAGGGACGCGGGTCCAGGCCAATGCCACGGACGAGACATCCTCCTCGGCCTTCGAGATGAACGCCACCCTGAATGAAATCGGATCCAATGTGCAAAGCCTCACGCGGTCCGCCGAGGAGTCGTCGAGTTCCATCCAGGGGATGGACAGCTCCGTCAATCAGATCTCGGGACAGGTTCAGGAACTTCTGAGCCTGGTGGATAACTCATCATCCTCTATCAACGAGATGGTCGTGTCCATCGGACAGATCCAGGAAAATCTGAACTCACTGAGCACTTCGGTGGATACGTCGACTTCGTCGGTCTCCGAGATCAATGCATCCATCAAGGAAGTGGAACAAATGGCCAAGGAATCGGCGGCCCTATCTCAGAAGAACACCACGGAAACCTCCGAGAAGGGAATTATGGCCGTACAGAAAACGATCGAGGGGATGAGCCGCATCCGGAGCACGGTCGAGGACACGGACCGGATGATCCAATCCCTGAATCAACGGTCCGAAGAGATCGGAGATATCCTGAATGTGATCGACGAGGTGGCCGACCAGACCAATCTTCTGGCATTGAACGCATCCATCATTGCGGCGCAGGCCGGCGAATATGGAAAGGGGTTCTCTGTGGTGGCCGATGAGATCAAGGCCCTGGCCGAAAGGACCGCTTCCTCCATTGAACAGATCGAGAAAGTCATCTCGAGCGTTCAGGAAGAAACCAAGGGCGTTTCCGAGGCCATGCGCCAGAGCGTCAAGCAGGTCAAGGAGGGGGTTTCCCTGTCCGAAGAGACAAAACGGGCCCTGGAGCTGATCCTGGATCAATCCAGGAAGGCAAGCGACATGTCATGTAAGATCGAGAACGCCGCCATCGAGCAGGTGAAATCCGTCGCCTACGTGGACTCCGAGGTTCAGAACATCAACCATATGGTGCACCAGATTACGGCCGCAGTCCATGAACAAAGCAAGGGCGGAGGAATCATCCGGGAGATGGTGGAGAAGCTCAGGGAATTCACTCATGAACTCAGAAAATCCCTGAACGAGGAAACCAAAGGAAGCAAGATCATCAGTGCGGAGATCGAGAACTTCTTCAACAAGATCCAGGAGATCAACAAGGCTATCCAGGAGCACAGGAAAGGGAGCGAACAGATCGGCCGGGCCATTGAAAGGATACGGATTATTACGGAAGAAAACATGAACCTGACCGACGACTTGAATACGGCGATCGGCTCTCTTGCCATTCATAACGAGGAACTGCAGAAAGAGGTGCACAATTTTCATTTCATCTCCGAGGAAAAGCCGATCGTCCTGGGAGTCGTCCCCCTGGAGTCTGAAGTCAAGATGCAGATCAAGTTCACCCCGCTGGCGCGGCGCCTGCAGAAGGAACTGGGAAAGAAGGTCCAGATCCTCGTAGCCAAGGATTTCGAAAGCGCCATCCGGGACCTGGGTACCGGAAAAACAGACATCGCCTATATGACGCCATCCACCTATTTGGAAGCCAAAAAACTCTACGGAAGCCGGGTCATCCTCAAGGCCGTACGGAACCACAGTCCGTTCTACCGTTCCGTGATTGCCGTCAGGGAGGTCTCTCATATCCGGTCGGTTTCTGAAATCAAAGGGAAGAAATTCGGGTTCGGCGACAAAAAATCCACGTCCAGCTATCTCGTGCCGAAGGCCATGCTGCTCAAAGAAAATATTCCCCTTTCGGAATTGAGGGAATACACATTTCTCGGCCGCCATGATGCAGTGGCCTGGGCGATTGTCAACGGGGACGTAGATGCCGGCGGTCTGCTGGAGCCCATGGCCAACAAGTTCGTCTCCAAAGGTCTGAAGATACTGAAAGTCTCCGACGACATCCCGGAGTTCAATTTCTGCGTCAGGCAGGACCTTGATCCGGAAACAGCGGAGGCGCTTACCCAGGCCCTGCTCCATCTGGACGAGGAGAAGACCGAGGATCGGAATATTATTAAAGCCGTCGAATACGAGTATAACTGCTTTATCCCTGCCGAGGACAAAGACTATGCGGGCATCGAAGAGATGATGGCCCTTTCGGAGAGAGAAACGGCCTGACCGTCCGGCTTTTGACATGGAGTTTTTCATGATTATACAATGTGAGCAATGCGGGGCCCGCTACAAGATCGATCCGTCCAAGTTCACCAAACGGGAGATCCGTCTGCGCTGCTCCCGCTGCAAGCATGTCTTTACCATTGCATCGGAAAGGCCGAGGATCCTGGTCGGGAAGGAAGACGCGGACTTCTGCTCATCCATCAGGGATCTCTTTGAGATGGAACCTTTTGATCTCATCTTTGCGAAAGACGGTGAAGAGGCGCTTGAAAAGATCCGCCGGCTTCATCCCTCCCTGGTCATCCTGGATGTGGCGCTGCCGAAGATATTCGGTTTTGAGCTGGCGGAGATCCTGAAGTCGGACCCCCTGACGCAGGACATCCGCATCATCCTTTTAACGGCCGTCTACGACAAGGCCCGCTACAAGAGATTACCCGAATCCCTGTACGGCGCCGACGACTACATCGAAGCCCATCATATCCAGGATAAACTTCTCTACAAGGTGCGAAACCTTCTGCCCGGCCGGTTCCGAGAGGAGGCGGCCAGGGTGGAACCCGTCCGGAAGTCAGGGGTTGAAGAACGGACATTCGAGGAGACCTTGCCTGAAGAGGTCAGGAACAAGAGCAAGCGGCTGGCCAGGATCATCATCTCCGATATCGCACTTTACAACCAGAAGAAGGTGGAAGAGGGGATCAGAAACGGCGATCTTGAAAAGAGACTGGCCCCGGAACTGCAGGAGGGCGCGGAGATGATGAAGCAGCGGTTTACGGAGTTCCAGCCGGATTACTGCAGAAGGCTGCTTCAGAATGAAATTGAAGCCCTGATGAATAAAAACAGGACCGTGCATGGGATTTCGTAATTTGACCAGTTTGAACCCTTTGAACGGCTTGAGCGATTTATCTCTACTATGGAGGAAACCCGTGTCTGATCAATTAGAAGCGCTTTTAAAAGAGATCGAATCAGGGGATCCGGAGGTCCGGAGGGGAGCGGCGGAGAAAATGGGCCGGCTTCAGGACAGGCGTGTCATTATTCCTCTGACCCGGCTGCTGGGGGACGGGAACTGGAGGATCAGAAAGGCGTCCATCCAGTCCCTGTTACAGATGCCCGATATCGAGGAGGTGATCTCGAATCTGATCCTCGCCCTGCGCTCCGAGGACAATGCCGGGATGAGAAACTCGGCCGCGGAGGCCTTGATCCGTATCGGATCTGCGGCAGTTCCTTCTCTTTGCCATGCGGTGAAGGACCCGGATCACGATATCCGGAAGTTTGCCATCGATATTTTGGGGGATATCCGGGATCCCAGAAGCGTGGAGCCCATCATCGAGGCCCTCAAGGACACCAGCGAGAACGTCCGTGCGTCCGCCGCGGAAAACCTCGGCAAGATCGGAGACGCGAAGGCTCTGGACCCGCTCCTCGATGTCCTCTCCGGAGACGATTTCCTGCTCAAGTTCTCCGCCATCGAGGCCATAGGGAAACTGGGGGATGACCGGGCCGTCTCCCGCCTCTTGGCCTTCATCCCTGACCGGGCGCTCAGAAAACCGGTCGTGGAGGCGTTAGGGAGGCTCGGCAATCCGGAGGCGCTCCCCGCCATCGTCCCGTTTATTCAGGACAAAAAACGGATCGTGCGTAATGCGGCCGTGGTCGGGGTGGCCGAGATCATGAAACGCTCTCCCGAAGGGACGGAAACGCTTCAAAAATTCAGGGAATCCGTAGGCGGTGAAGGCGTGGACGGCCTCATCGAGGCGATACAGGAGGATGATCCTTCCATACGGTTGGCGGCAATCCGGATGATCGGGCTTCTCGGGGATCCCAAGTGCGTCCATTATCTGATCGATATCCTGGGTGATCTCGATTTCCACGAGGTCACGATCGAGGCCCTTCAGCATATCGGGGCCTCGGCTGAACAGGAACTGATTCAGGCGCTGGACCACCCGGACGAATTAATCAGAAAAGGGGCGGCGCATGTCATCGGCCGGATCGGAAACGTCAAGACCGTGCGCAGACTGATCCCCATGCTCAAGGACAAGAACGGTCACGTCAGGCAGTCGGCTGCCATGGCGCTCGGGATGTTGAAGGATCCGATCACTGTAGAACAGATCATTCCCCTGCTCAACGATCCTTATCCCGACGTCCAGAATGCGGCCGTCATGGCCTTGCATGAAATCGGAGATCGGTCATGCATCCCGAGGCTGATCTCACTCCTTTCGGACCCGAGCGTCCTATACCGC
Organism: Nitrospirae bacterium CG2_30_53_67; assembly: GCA_001873285.1. Lineage (NCBI taxonomy): Bacteria > Pseudomonadati > Nitrospirota > Nitrospirae bacterium CG2_30_53_67. The sequence goes on along the minus strand of MNYV01000062.1, from coordinate 4,632 downwards.
AAGAACGCCGCCATCCTGCTCGGCGATCTGTGCGTTAAGGAGGCTGTGGATCCTCTGGTCTTTGCCCTGAAGGACGAAGACCCCGATGTGAGAAAAGCGGCGGCTACGGCCCTCGGCCGAATCGGGGGCGGCCGGGCTCAGGAAGGGATGATCCATGCCCTTTCCGACGAAGAGCCGGACGTCCGTCTTTCAGCAGCCATGGCCCTGGGTCATTTCCAAACCGACGAGGCCGTCCGGGTCCTGACCTCGATCCTTCAGGACGAAAACATCTGGATCCGGTGTGCCGCCGTGAAGGGACTCGGGAAGATCGGAAACGACAAGGCCCTGGACGCCCTGATCCCCATGCTAAAAGAAAATATTCCTCCGGTAGAGATCGCGATCATCGAGGTTTTAGCCGGGAAAAAGGACCGGCGTGTATTCCCGGTCCTGCTCAAGAAACTGGAACACACGGACAAGGAAATCCGAAGGGCGGCCATCCTGGCCCTCGGAAAGAACGGGAACCCTGCCGCTTTCGAATCCCTGCTTTACCTGCTCGATTCCTCCGACTGGAGTGAACGGAACGCAACGGTGGAGGCCATGGGCCTTCTGGGAGATCCTCGGGCCTTGCTCTATCTTAAAGATATCATCAAGAACGATCCGGATCCGCTGATACGGAAGACCGCCGAGATCGCCGTGCAGAAGCTGACGAGGAATTAGATGTTCGATCAGACCTATTCCATGAGCGACTCCACCTATCGGTTGATGAGAGAGCTCATTTACAAGTTTTGCGGCCTTACATTCGACGACAACTCAAAATACTTTTTTGAGAAGCGCCTGTCCAACCGTGTCTCCATGCACCAGCTCAGGGATTTCCAGGATTATTACTATTTCCTCATGTACGATAAGAACCGATCCGATGAACTCAGCTCCATCATAGATATCCTGACGATCAATGAGACCTACTTCTTCAGAGAGGAACAACAGCTCAAGGCGTTCTCTGAAGAGATCCTCCAGGAACTCAAGGAGAAGAAGATGAAGCAGGGGGACCGGTCTCTCAGGATCTGGAGCGCAGGATGTTCAACCGGCGAGGAGCCCCATACCATCGCCATGCTCATTCTCGAATCTCAACTCTTCAGCGGATGGGACGTCGAAATCTTCGCAAGCGACATCAGCCACCGCGTCCTGCAGGTTGCGAGGAAAGGAGAATACGGCAAGTCTTCTTTCAGGACCACCAAGGAAGAATACATCAGGAGATACTTTATGGATGCCAATGATAAAAAGAGGATCATCGACCCGGTAAGAAAACTGGTCAATTTCGGATACCTGAACCTTTTCGACAGCACCAAGATATTTCTGCTCGGGAAGATGGATGTCATCTTCTGCAGGAACGTCATCATCTATTTCGATCAGGAAGCCAAAAAGAACGTCATATCGCATTTTGAGAGACAACTGAACGGAGGAGGCTACCTCCTCGTCGGTCATTCGGAATCCCTGATCAACCTGTCCACGGCGTTCCGTCTCAAACACCTGAAAAACGACATGGTGTACCAGAAGCCGTGAGTGGGTGAAAAAATCAGGGGTCAAGGGTTCAAGGATTCCAGGGGTCAAGTGAAGTGCTAAAAAAATAAGGGGCCGGGGGTTCTAGGGTTTAAGGGTTTTTCTCTGGAGATTTTGCTTGTGTTTCAGTATTTCACTTGAATCCTTGACCCCTGGACCCCTGGGACCCCAAGATACTTCAGTGTAGCAGCCGTCGCAGACGGTCCCGGCCCGTCAAGAATAGATTCAAGGAGATGCCGGGATCTAACGACAAAAATGGAGAAAAGCGGTACACGCGAAGCGTAACCTTTTTCACCCGATAGATGGGAGAAGAACCGGATATTAGAAGGAAAGACCAAGAGATGCCGGAGAAAATGTCCTTGAAACATATTCGGGCCCTGGTGGTGGATGATTCCGCTTATTCGATGCGCCTCATCTCGAACGCCCTGAACTCTTTGCCGGATTCAGAGGTGGTGGGCACCGCCTACAATGGGCAGGAAGCCATTACCATGGCTATCCGTCTTAAGCCGAATTTTATTACACTCGATCTTGAGATGCCGGAGATGGACGGGTTCACGTTCCTTCGCTGGCTCATGCACAACCAGCCCACGCCCGTCATGATCATCAGCTCTGCAGGCGCCGAGGAGAATATTCTGAAGGCCCTGGATCTCGGCGCTGTTGACTTTATTGTAAAACCGACCCGGAAGATCAGCCCGGAGCTCTCCTTCATCCAGGAGACGCTCATCGAGAAACTTACGGCGCTTCGAAGCCTTAAGATAGACAAAATCACGGACCGGCTGGATTCCCGCCGGGTTCAACGGGTGAAGGAGGCGCCGGTTCTTGCTTCGGCTTCAAAATCTCAAATCGACCTGGTGGCGATCGGCGCATCCACGGGCGGCCCTCCCGCCCTGCAGACGATTCTGACGCGGCTGCCGGCAAACTTTCCTTCAGCCGTTGCCGTGGTCCAGCACATGCCTCCAAGCTTTACCCACTTCTTTGCCGAGCGCCTGCACGAATCGTGCGCACTGGACGTCAAAGAAGCCGAAGAGGGGGATGAAGTCCGCCCGGGCCTTGTTCTGATCGCGCCGGGCGGGATGAACATGACCCTCAAAAAGTATAACGGCATCGTCCGCGTCACCCTCGGCCCGCAGAGAGAACAGGATAAGTTCGTCCCCTCGGTCAATGCCATGATGGAATCCTCCTCCGCCATTTATGGAAGCCGGACATTGGGGGTCCTTCTGACCGGTATGGGGGATGACGGGAAACTCGGCATGAAGGCCATCAAGCAAATGAACGGGGAAACCATAGCCGAGTCCGAGGAGACGGCCATCGTCTTCGGGATGCCGGCTGAAGCGATCAAAGAAGGGGTCGTTGACCATATTCTCGGCCTGGGAGACATCACGGACAAGATTTTATCCATCTGCAGCGGGGACAACCTATAACTGTTTAATTTTCTTGATTATTATGGACTTTTGGGATAGCATAGACCTATACGATCCTATAACACAATCGCATCCGATACAGGTTCCCCTTCTCCCGGTTCAAAGGGGGCATGGAGATAAAGACCCAATGCAAGGAGTTATGATTTTATGACGGAGAAAAAAATCCCAGGAGAATGGCCCCGGCATAAGGGAGAAGAGTTTCTTCAGGTCTTTTATAAAGGAGCCGAATTCACCAAAGAGCTGATGGATGAGAATGAGAAGCTCCGTTACAGAATCATGCAGATGCAAGAACAAATCCAGACCGGCGGCGAGGATGCAAATCTGCATGACCGCCTGGCGAAAATGGAACAGGAGATCAAAGCCCTTGCAGATGACAAGGAGCGCCTGCTGAAAAGACACGAAGAGGTCGAAAAAGAGAACAAGGATTTCGCGGACCGGTATATCGTGGTGCAGGAAGAAAACAACAACCTGGCCAATCTCTATATCGCAAGCCATCAGCTTCATTCAACCCTGGACTATAAAGAAGTGCTCCGGATCGTCCTGGAGATCGTCATCAACCTGGTCGGCGCCGAGACCTTCTGTCTCATGCTTCTGGACGAGAAACACAACGAGATGGCTACCGTGGCCGCGGAGGGGATCGAGGTCCATCAGGTCAAGAACATCAAGATCGGTCAAGGGATCATCGGTGAAGTGGCCAAGAACGGCGAAAGTTATTTTTCAGAAAGCATGATCAAGCGCGGGGAAATTGATCTGGAAAAACCGGTTGCCTGCGTGCCGTTGAAAATCAAAGAGAGCGTCATCGGCCTGCTGGTCATTTACAGTCTCCTGGTTCAGAAGGAGCAGTTCAAGAACATCGACTACGAACTCTTCAATCTTCTGGCGAGCCATGCGGCCACCGCCATTTACAGCGCAAAACTTTATTCGCAATCGGAACGCAAACTTTCGACGATTCAGGGTTTTCTGGACCTTCTGACCGAAACACCTGAGCGGAAACCTGAGTAGACCTGTCTGCCGCGACAGGCAGGGATGAGGACCCCTTTATCATGAAGGAGCAGAGGGCATGGCAAAGCACAACATTCTGATCGTTGAGGACTCGCCCACCATGAGGCAGCTGATCATCTTCTCCCTCAAAAGGCTCTCTGATTGCAGCCTGGTGGAGGCAACGGACGGCGTCGACGGATGGAAGAAACTCTCCGGTCAGAACTTCGATCTGATCCTGACCGATATCAACATGCCGGTTATGGACGGGCTGAAGCTCGTCAGTTTAATACGAAACGACGAAAAGAAGCGGAGCATCCCGATCATCATCATCACCACCGAAGGCGCTGAAGAAGACAAGAAAAGAGGTCTCGCCCTGGGCGCAAACGATTATATCGCCAAACCGATCCAGTCCCATACCCTTCTGGAAGTGGTCAAGAAGTACATCCACTGATGCTTTATCCTTTATTTTCATACATGTCAATTTACTCAGATATGGAAAAGTTTTTCCTTTTTTGAGAAAAACTTTTCTCTTATTCTCAAATTATAATATTTTTATATTCTTGCCAACCTACAGAATAATTTAGGAAAATTCTTTTAAACACAAGATGTTAGTTAATTTAACCCCCAAAAACTTTAAAAACTTTTTTTATGGCATATATTTTGCGTACTTTATTCTATATGCTCAAAAAAATGT
>MNYV01000061.1 GCA_001873285.1 Nitrospirae bacterium CG2_30_53_67 | reverse complement strand
ACATTTCTATTTTGGCTTTACACTTTGAAAAAATTTTATTGACGTCTCTCATTTACCCTGTTAATATCGAACGTTATGAATCCATAGGTGATTTCTCTTGTTTTTTATACTCATTTTTTCATAAGGAGACTCCCCCTTGAAAACCCAACATCAAATGAAAATCATGGTCTATTTATTCCTTCTGGCCGGCATCTTCCTTGCCCCGTCATCTCTATGGGCTGATGATCCGGTTAAAAAAGCCGATGGCGCCCAACAGCAGGAAAAAGCAAAAACCGAGAACGCCGTTGTCGCCAAAGTCAATGATGCCGCCATCAAGGAATCTGAACTCACAAAAAACATCAACCAGGTTCTCGCACAAAATCCTCAGATGGGCGCCATGGTCTCATCAGAAGACAAAATGAAAGATTTCCGTCTTAAGGTATTGCAGGACCTGATCACCACGGAACTCCTTTCCCAGGAAGGGAAGAAGCTGAAGATCAAGGATCTGGATCAGCAGGTGGATGAGGAATACAAAAAACTCAGGGCCAATCTACCCAAGGAAGAAGACTTTCAGGCCGCTCTCAAAGAGCACAACATGACCGAAAAAGACCTTCGTAAAGATATCGAAAAGGGAATCCGGATCCAGAAGGTGGTGAATGATCAGGTCGAGCAGATCAAGAAGAATGTTTCGGTCTCCGAGCAGGATATCAAAGCCTTCTATAATGATGCGGCCAATAAGGACAAGTTCATGCAGAAGGAATCGGTCAAGGCCAGCCACATCCTGATCAAAGTCGCCAAGGATGCCACAAAAGAGGATGATGCAAAAGCCCAGAAGAAGATCAAAGAGCTGCTAAAACGCGCAAAGAAAGGCGAGGATTTCGCAAAACTGGCCAAGGAGAATTCCGAAGATCCGACGGCCGCACAAAACAGCGGGGAACTTGGGTATTTCAGCACGGAAGAGATGGTTCCGGAATTTGCCAAGGCTGCTTTTGCCCTGAAGCCCGGTGAAATCAGCGACGTGGTGAAGACGTCCTTTGGTTACCATATTATCAAAAGCGAAGATAAAAAACCCGAGCAGATGACCCCCTACGACGAAGTCAAGGACAAGGTTGCCAAGTTCCTGGAGAACTCGGCCGTTCAATCAAAGCTTTTAGAGTATGTTGATACTCTGAAAAAGTCGGCCAAGATCGAGGTTTTATTAAAATAAGGCGTGGGATTGTTTCGGCTGGCTGGCAAATTTTCAAGTCCTTTGCAAGGGAAAATATCCCTGCACGGATGTACTTTTCAATCAAACCGTCCTTATCGTAAATAGGGCCGCGAAGCGGTTCTGTTCGTAAATCTGGTGACGTACCGAGAGGGACTGCCTGTGCCGGCACGGCAGACAGGTCGTAAGGCGGTCTCATCTCCGATCGAGATTGAGGCGTGCCCCTCCGGCACACCGAAAGAATTTGATCTTTCTCACCCCTTGGCTTTCGGCCGTTTATGAACGTCCAGGATCTTCTTTCTCAGCCGCAGGGAAAGGGGCGTGATATCCACAAGTTCATCTTCCTTGATAAATTCGATGGCCTGCTCAAGGCTTAAAATCCTTGGAGGGATCAACTGAAGCGCTTCATCCGCACCCGCGGCACGCATGTTGGTCAGCTTCTTTTCTTTTGTGGCATTGACATCAATATCTTTGTCCCTGGAATTCTCACCAATAATCATCCCTTCATAAACCTGCGTGTTTTCCTTGATAAAAAGCGTTCCCCTCGGCTGCAAATGGAAGAGGGCGTAGGTGGTTGTCCGTCCGGACCTGTCCGCGACGAGGGCGCCCGTCTTTCTTTTGATGATGGGCCCGTGCCATGGTTCATAGCCGTCAAAGAGGTGATTTAAAAGGCCGGTGCCCCTCGTGTCTGTCAGGAACTGTGAACGGAAACCGATCAGTCCACGGGACGGGATCTTGAATTCGACCCTGACCCTGCCGTGCCCGTTATTCTGCATCTTCAACATCCTGCCTTTTCTCATCCCGGCCTGCTGTGTGATGACACCGACGTATTCTTCAGGCACATCCACGACCAGGAGTTCCATGGGCTCATGCAGGACGCCGTTGATTTCCTTGGTGATGGTTTCCGGCATGGATACGGAAAGCTCATACCCCTCTCGTCTGATCATCTCTATCAGAATGGCGAGCTGCAATTCGCCGCGTCCCATGACCTTGAATGCGTCTGTATTCTCAAAGTCCACTCTGATGGAAACATTGTAGAGGAGTTCCTTCTCAAGCCTATCCCTGATGTGTCTTGACGTGACATATTTGCCCTCCTTTCCTGCAAGAGGGGACGTGTTCACGGAAAAGACCATGGATATGGTCGGCTCATCCACGATGATCCTTGGGAGGGGCTTGGGCTTTTCAGCGTCTGTAATGGTATCGCCGATATTGATTCCTTCAATCCCGGAAAGGGCGACGATGTCGCCGATCGAGGCCTCTTGGACCTCCTGGCGCTCGATCCCCTGGAAGGCATGAATTGATGTAATCTTTGTTTTGATTTCTTCACCATTATGATTCACCACGGCGACCATGTCCCCGACGTTCAAGGTCCCTGAAAAAATCCTTCCGATGGCCAGTCTTCCCACATAGTCGTTGTAGCCGATATTGGTAACGAGGAGCTGTAAGATCCCGTCTCCATCGCCTTCGGGCTCCGGGATGGTCTTCAAGATCAGATCGAGAAGAGGCCTTAGGTCTTCGGATTCATCTTCAAGGTGATATTTTGCAATCCCTTTTTTGGCGTTTGTATAAACGACGGGGAACTCAAGCTGTTCTTCTGTTGCGTCCAGGTCGATAAACAGATCATAGACCTCATTCAATACTTCCTTAATCCTCGCATCGGGCCTGTCAATCTTGTTGATGACCAGAATGGGCGGCAATTTGAGTTCAAGCGCTTTTTTAAGCACAAACCTTGTCTGGGGGAGGGGGCCTTCCGAGGCGTCCACCAGAAGAAGCACCCCGTCCACCATCTTCAGGGTTCTTTCCACCTCGCCTCCGAAATCCGCATGGCCCGGGGTATCGACAATATTGATCTTTACCCCTTGGTATTCAACCGCGGCATTTTTTGCCATGATCGTAATCCCGCGTTCCCGCTCCAGGTCGATATTGTCCATGATACGCTCCTGGACTTGTTCATTGGCCCGAAAGATTCCGGCCTGTCTCAACATCCAGTCCACGAGGGTTGTCTTGCCGTGGTCCACATGGGCAATGATCGCAATGTTTCTTAAATCCTTACGTTTCGTCATGTTATCCTCAGGTCGGGTTAATGCCCATCATTGGGGGCTTTTTTAAAGAATACACCGGCTTCTGCAACGGACCACCACCTTTAAGATCCCTCCGGTTCTCGGGAAACGAGACGGAACCTCTTCCTTCTCCCTTGATTCGATCAACTAACCAGCGGCAGGGGGATCTTGATAGGATGATGCCTCAAGAAGTGAAGTCATGGCAACAGGGGTCAAAAAAGCCGTCCTTTAAACCTCGAATTAAAATGTGTTTATTTTAACACATTCCTTTTTAAATTCCTAACAATTAAATGAAATTTATTGCTTGTTTTTGCGATTGATTTTGTTGTAATCTATGTTCGTACAGTTGCTTTACGGCAGGTGTCAGATTCTGTACATTTAAAAATATCGGTTCTACCGAGGAACAAAGGAGAAAAAACATGGCAGAAGGAACGGTTAAGTGGTTCAATGGAGGGAAGGGGTTCGGCTTTATCGAACAGGACAGTGGTCCGGATGTTTTTGTTCACTTTTCGGCGATAACAGGCGATGGCTTTAAAACCCTGAACGAAGGGGATCGGGTCAGTTTTGAGGTCGTTGAAGGGCCGAAAGGCCCCCAGGCCGCTAATGTTGTTAAACTGTAACAAAAAATCATACCGATAGGGTAAAAAAGCTCCATGGCTGGCCATGGAGTTTTTTTATGCCATCGAACTTCCTTGAGCAAACTGCCGGGTTTCTACCCATAGCCCATTTCAAATTTAAAACAGACCTCAAGACAGCACGGTCCGTCGTTAAGGAAGGCATGATTCAAGTCAGTGATATCGTCAAGGCGTATGGGCAACAGGTTCTTTTCGACAAGGTCAGTTTCTCCATCAATTCAGGGGAGCGCATCGGCCTGGTCGGCAGAAACGGTCACGGAAAAACAACCCTGTTCAAAATGCTCCTTGGGGAAGAGCATCCGGATGGAGGGATCATTCGTATTCCGAATGATTATTCTATTGCCCATCTTTCCCAGCACATCCATTTTACACAGGATACCATTCTAAAAGAGGGCTGCACGAGCCTCAAGCCGACCGAGGACGGCAGGGATGAGACATACAGGGTGAAGACCGTTCTCCATGGACTTGGTTTTTCCGCAAAAGATCTCGGCCGCCATCCCCATGAGCTCTCAGGCGGATTTCAGGTCCGATTGAATCTTGCCAAGGTGCTGATCTCTGAACCCAACCTCCTTCTTCTCGACGAGCCGACCAACTATCTGGATATCGTTTCATCTCGATGGTTGAACCGTTTTTTACTTTCGTGGAAAAATGAGCTGATGTTGATTACCCATGACCGGGCCTTCATGGACAGCGTCATCACCCATACCATGGGGATCCACCGCTGCAAAATCAGAAAAGTTTCAGGCTCAACCCTTAAGTTTTATCAACAGGTCCTCCAGGAAGAAGAGGTCTTTGAGAAGACCCGGATAAACGATGAGAAGAAACGCAAGGAAACGGAGCAATTCATCAACCGATTCAGGGCCCAGGCAACCAAGGCCAGGGCGGTCCAGTCGAGGGTCAAGTCGCTTCTTAAAAAGGAAAAACTTGAAAAATTATCGAAGATCAAAACCCTGGACTTCGAATTTAATGCCTCCCCCCTTGCGGGCAAATGTCTTTTAAAAGCCGAGGACCTCTCCTTTTCGTTTAATCTCGAAGGTCCTTTTCTGATCGACAAATTAAATTTTTCGGTGGGAAAAAACGACAGGATCGGCATCATCGGTAAAAACGGAAAAGGGAAAACCACGTTATTGAATCTTCTTGCAGGCGAACTTTCACCGTCAACCGGGACGCTTCGACGGCATCCGGACTTAAAGATCGCCTATTTCGGCCAGACCAACATCAACCGTCTGGATCTGAATAAGACCGTTGAGCAGGAAATCCTTGATGCCCGTCCGGATCAAAATCGAAAGGCGGCCCGCAGCATCTGCGGCGCCATGATGTTTGACGGGGACAAGGCATTAAAGAAAATCGAGGTTCTCTCCGGCGGTGAAAGAAGCAGGGTTCTTCTTGGGAAACTGATCGTCAGCCCAGCCAACCTCCTGCTGCTCGACGAGCCCACCAACCATCTTGACATGGAATCCGTTGATTCCCTGATTGAGGCTATAGACGCCTTCGATGGAGCGGTCATGATCGTCACACACAGCGAAATGATTCTCCGGGCCATGGCCAAGAGACTGATCGTTTTTGACGACAACCAGGTGAAGATGTTTGAAGGCGCCTATCAGGACTTTCTGGGCAGACTCGGGTGGAAAAACGAGAATGCTCCCGTCCCTGATGTCGAGAGGAATCCGCTGAAAAATAAAGCGGCGAACAGAAAAGATATCCGACGTATCCGCGCTGAAATCCTTTCTGAAAGGTCAAGGATCCTGGGAACGCTTGAAAAAAAAATTGCTGCGGTCGAAAGCGCCATCATGGAATTGGAAAAGAGCCTTGACCAGGAGACTCAATTCCTTCTTGAGGCCTCACAGAACCAGGATGGTGACTCCATAAGAAAGCGTTCCAAGTCCATTTTTGAATCCAGGAAAAAGATCGAAGCTCTGTTCAGCGAATTTGAGGAGCTGACCGTGGAATACGAAAACAAAGGCAGAACCTTTGAAGAAAAGCTGAAAGAACCGCTGCAATCGGACAGAATATAAGAGTCCGGTTAGAGAGAGATTTCGCTGACCCGCTGTTCCTACTGCGCCTTCAGCAGGATGATTTGTTTTTTCCCGACACCGAGATAGTGATATTGCTCAACGGAGTTCTCGAAACGGACCTTGCACAGGTTGATAAAACTTCGATTATCGTTTAACACGCTCAGCACGCTGGACCCCTGGGGAACGAAGATTTCTGCTTTGATATGGGCAGTCGGCTCTTTGAGTTCCGCAATGACCGGCTGAAAACGCCCCTGCAAAAGAGCGGTCTCTGAATATTTCGGCTCTTCCAGGGCCTCAACGTAACTGATGGCCTCCTTCTGGATAATATGAAAACTGTCTGCCTTGACCGCCGCTAAATTCTTTTCCGGCCGGACGAGAATAAATAAATCCGGACCGCTCAACATATCCGAAGTCCGATCATAAGCCGCAGGGAGATCTACATAACCGATAATGCGTTTGCCGGAGACGTTCATACGTACGCGAATCTTGACGACTCTTAGGTCTTGGCCGCTCATTCTGATCCTCCCATAGGAATTCTAATGCTTTTTATGTGATTTGTACAATAGACAAAAAAAGCCGGGTCTGCGACAAATTTATGGGTAAATATTTCTCTAAGAGCGTCATTCCCCGACTGGATCGGGGGACCGGACAATG